>CAKPJR010000018.1 GCA_934162925.1 uncultured Clostridia bacterium
GTGTATATGTCCTAATGCAATATAGTCAAAACCTATTTCTTTTAATTTATTACTATTTAAAGGATTATATTGCATATCTAAGGTTTTACTAGCATCTAATGCACCATGAGTAATTAATATATTAATTTTATTTTTATTTTTTAATTTTATTTCTTCAATTCTTGAATTTTCACAATAAAAATCTGTAAATCCAAATCCATATATATCTGCTTCTTCTGTTTCTATAATTTTAATTTCTGAATTAAATATAGTTACGTTTTTATTCCAATTAAATGTATTATAAAAAGAATTGCTTAAAAATGGATCGTGGTTTCCAGGAGAGATAAAAATTCTTGTTTCTGGTATTGTTTTAAATAAATTATTTATATATTCTATTGTGCTTTCTCTAATATATTCTTGCTCATATAAATCCCCTGATATAAATAAAAAGGGGATTTTCTCTACTTTTATATATTCAATTGTTTTTTTAAATGCTTCTCTTTGCTCTAATCTTCTAATATTAGCTAAATTATTCCTTGAAGCCAAAACTGTAAATGGACTATCAAAGTGTACATCTGCCATATGTATAAATCTCATTAGTATTCCTCCTTCTTTCTCATTATATATTTCCTTTATAAATTGTAAATTTAGCTGTGAGAAGTGGGATGTTGGAGGTGTGATTTTAAAGTTATGCTTCGTATATTTTACTCTAAATTCACACTTCTCACCTCACACTTCGCGCTTCAAATCCCATATTATATTTTCCCCAGCAAATAATTCCTTGCTATGATTCCATTTAAGTGGATTAATGCTCTTTTTTTTACTTGTAATTCTATTTTTTTATCTAATATATATAATACCGCTTCGTTAATATCTTTTTTTGCTAAATTTATTATATATTCTATATCATCAAAATTTCTTTCTTTGCTCGTTCTATCTGCAATAAACAATATTTTAGAGTATATATCCATATCTTTATTTCCTGTTGTATGATTTGCTATTGCTTGTCCCATGCTTTCAGAAAATCCAAATTTTTTTATTGCAATATCTTTTCCTATTTTAGCATGAAGAAGTGTAGTATTTTTTCTTTCTACTTCGTCTATTTCTATATTATTATCCTTTACATATTTTAATTTGTCTTCTTCACTTATTTCTTTTGCAACGTCATGAACTATACCTATTTTTTTTGCTATTTCTACATCTGCTCCATACATTTTTGCAAGTTCCTCTGATCTTTCCATTACTCCTACACTGTGATTATATCTTTTTTCTGACAATTGTTCTTTTACATATTCTTGTATTTCTTTTAATTCCATTTTATACTCCTCTTACTAATTTTCTAATGCCAAGTTTATTAATTTATCTAATAATTCAGAATAGTCTACTCCAACTTGCTCCCATAATTTTGGGTACATGCTAATCTCTGTAAAGCCTGGTAAAGTATTTATTTCATTTATATAAATTTCATTTGTCTTATCATTAACAAAGAAGTCAACTCTTGCAAAACCTTTTCCATCAATTGCTTTAAAAGCTTTTATTGCAGTTTCTCTAACTCTATCTGTAAGGTCTTTACTTATCTGTGCTGGAATATTAAGTTTAGATTCTGAATTTTTATATTTTGCATCAAATGTATAAAAATTTTCTGCTGGCAAAATTTCACCTATACAAGAAGCTTTTACATCTTCATTACCTAAAACAGAACATTCTATTTCTCTTCCTACTAGTGTTTCTTCTATTACTATTTTCCTATCAAATCTTGAAGCATATTCTATGTATTCTTCTAATTCTTCTATATTTTCCGCTTTATTTATCCCAACAGATGATCCAGAATTAGATGGTTTTATAAACATTGGATATTCTATATTTTTTTCTATTATTTTACATATTTCTTTTAAGTCTTTTTTAGTTTCATTAAAATCTTTATTAACGTAAATGTATTCGTTTTTATCTTTTTTTACATATTCATACTTTGCTTGTTTAATTTTAGCCTTGTCAAAAATAATTTTTGCATATATTTTATCCATAGCAATTGAAGATCCCATAACTTTACAGCCAACATATGGTTTTTTTAACAGTTCAAACAAACCTTGTATTGTTCCATCTTCTCCATACAAACCATGTAGTACAGGAAAAATAACATCCATTTCTTTTAAATATTCAATTATATTTTCTATTTTCTGAATGTTTTCTATTTTGTCTCCTACTTCGTATTTCTTAGATATATCTAGACATTTATGCCATCCGCCATTATTATCTATATATATTGGATAAACTTCATATTTTTTATCATTAAGCTTTTTTGCAACAGATGTTCCTGAAACTATTGATACATCATGTTCTGTTGACATCCCACCAAATACAACTCCTACTTTTATTTTACTCATAGTATCATTCCTTTCCAAATTAACTTCTTTTCAATTCATCTAATATTTTACTAAAATTCATAGAATTTGAAGCTTTTAATAAAACTAAATCCTTGCTTTTTATTATTTTTTCTATATTTAAAATAGCTTCATTTACATTGTCAAAAGCATATATTTTATCCATTCCTAATTCTCTTGCTTTATTAGATATATTTTTTGCATTTTTCCCAATAGTAATTAATACATCAATTTTATTTTTTACTACTTGTTCTCCAACTTTTTCATGTAATTCTTTTGAGTATTCACCTAATTCAAGCATATCTCCAAGAATTGCAATTTTTCTTGGTGCTTCAGTATTTTGCATAACTTCTAGTGCAGCTTTCATTGAATCATAGCTTGCATTATAGCTATCATTAATCACTTTTATATTATTTTTTATAGTTTCTATTTCCATTCTCTTTGCTGTTAATTTAAACTCTGAAATTCCTTTTATTATTTTTTCTTTTTCTACACTTAATATGTCTCCAATAGCGAACGCACAAATAGCATTATATACAAAATGAATTCCTCCTACTGGTACATTTCCTTTTATTCCATTTATTTCAAAATTGCTACTATTTTCTAATGTAGTAATTTTTTTCGCCATATATGTACTATTATTTTCTAGTCCATATGTATATATTTTATATTTCTTTTCTTCTTCTGCCCATTCATGTAGCAAATCATTATCATTGTTTATTAATACAAACCCGCTTTTATCTAGTCCTTCTAGTATTTCTAATTTTGCTTTTAATATATTTTCTCTAGATCCTAAATTTCCAATATGAGATGTTCCTATGTTTGTTATTACACATCCAGTTGGTTTTGCAATATTTGTTAATAAGCTTATTTCTCCAAAATGATTCATTCCCATTTCTACAACAACTGCTGTATGGTCTTTTAATTTAAGCAATGTCATTGGCAACCCTATATGATTGTTCATATTTCCTTCTGTTTTTAATACTTTGAATTTTTGTTCCAATACATTTGCTATAATATCCTTTGTACTAGTTTTCCCCACACTTCCTGTTACTGCAATTACTGGCACATTGTATAAACTTCTTTTATATTTTGCTAATTCTTGAATTGCTTTTATCGTATCATCTACTTTTATAACTGCTTTTTCTTTATATCTATTTAATATTTCTGTATCCACATTTTCATCTATAATACATCCTATCGCACCATTGACAAATGCTTGTTCTACATAGTCATTTCCATTTATTTTTTCGCCTCTTATTCCTAAATACATATCTCCTTTTTTTAATGTCCTTGTATCTTTAGAATATGATTCTATTTCTAGACTTCCATCACCTGACAGTAGTCTTCCATTACATATTTCTATTATTTTGTTTACAGTTATGTTTTTATTGTCCATACTTTCTATTCCTTCTTTTTAAAATTTATTTATTAGTATTCATTTTATGCCTATTTTATAACATTTTTTTATAAATGGAAATAGTTTTAGTCTATTTAGGTAAAATATTATATAAAAATACTTTAATAAATCGTTTTTTATTGACAAAATATTCATTTGAATATAAAATCATTACGGAACTTTAAATTAGGAGGTTTTTACATGTGGGGAGACATATCAATTACATTTCTTCTTGCATTTATAACTACTTATGTTTTTACTCCTTACAGTATTAGATTAGCAAGAAAAGTTAAAGCTTTAGATATACCAAAAGATAAAAGAAAAATTCACAAAAAAATAATGCCACGTTTGGGTGGTATTGCAATTGTTGCCGGTTTTTTGGTTTCGGCAATTTATTTAATTATAGCAATGATAATAGAAAAGAAATTAGATATATTTGCAAATAATTACTACATAAAATTAATAGGCTTTTTTATTGGTATAGTAATTTTAGAATTGTTTTGCTATTTCGATGACACCAAAGGAATTAGACCTATAATAAAATTAATTGGACAGATTATGGCTGCAACAGTCGTTGTGGCTAGTGGCATAGTTATCGACAAGATATTACCAACATCTCCTAATTCATTTATTTCTAATGAGATATTTTTAAAAATATTCACTGTATTTTGGATTGTAGGAATTACAAATGCAATAAATTTATTGGACGGATTAGATGGTCTTTCATCTGGAGTCTCATTAATTTCAGCAATTTGTTTAATGTTTATATTTATATTAAACTCATCGCCTGTTATCTCTATAATTCTTGCTACTGCTCTTGCAGGTTCACTTCTAGGTTTCTTACCTTTCAACTTTAATCCTGCCAGAACATTTATGGGAGATACTGGTTCAAATTTTATTGGTTTTGTACTTTCTGTAATTTCTATACTTGGCGTTGCAAAAACATATACTGCGATAATAATTATTGCACCTTTGTTGGTTCTTGCATTGCCAATATTTGATACCTCTTTCGCTATAATAAGAAGAGTTATCACACAAAAATCTATAAAAGCAGTTTTTAAAGCAGATAGAGGTCACTTGCATCACAAACTTATAGATAGAGGATATTCACAAAAACAAGCTGTGTTTATTTTATATGGAATAAGCGCTACTTTTGGATTATTTGCAATTATTCTATTAGAAAGTGGATTGTGGAAAGCAATATCCTTTGCATTATTAGTAATTGCAATTGTTGCAATTGGTTATAAAGATATTTTTAGAGTAAAAAAGGAGAAAATTTCGCATAATGAAAAAACAAACAGGGATTAATTTAATAGCTCAAGTAATAGCATTTGGAATCAACCTTGGTATAAGCTTTTTTTTGACACCTTTTATCGTAGAAAAAATAGGAGTTGAGGCAAATGGTTTTGTTTCTTTAGCAAACAATTTTGTTGAATACGCTCAATTAATAACTATTGCTGTTAACTCAATGGCTGGAAGGTTTATTACTATAAAATTACATCAAAAAAATACAGAAGATGCAAATAAATATTTTTCATCTGTCTTTATTGCTAATTTAATTTTTTCTATAATTTTAACTATACTTTCTATAATTGTTATTGCATTCATAGATAAATTTATGAATATTTCAGCTTCTATACTAAGTGATGTTCGTATTTTATGGACTTTTATATTTGGAAACTTTATTTTAGGTCTATTTTCTTCTACTTTTAATGTTTCAACTTTTGTTAAAGATAGATTAGATTTAAATGCTTTTTGTAATATAAAAGGATATTTTATCAGAATTACAATTTTACTTGTTTGTTATTTAGCTTTAGATATACATGTTTGGTATATTGGATTAGCCCTATTTTGTATGGGACTTTATAATCTTATAAAAAACATATATTATGCAAAAACACTAACTCCAGAATTGAAAATAAGCAAAAAATTTTTTAATATAAATGCAATTGTTGAATTATTAAAATCTGGCATATGGAATACAATTTCAAAATTGAGTTCAATATTGTCTTCTGGTTTAGATTTATTAATAACTAATATTTTTATAAATGCAACTGCAATGGGAGTTTTATCATTAGCTAAAACTATTCCTACTATTATTTTATCATTATTTGGTACTATTGCAGCAATATTTGCACCTAGCCTAACAATAAGCTATGCCAAAGGAAATACATTAGAAATAAAAAATCAATTAAACAGCTCTATTAAAATATTAGGAGTTTTATCTAGTATTCCTTTAGCAATTTTAATAGGCTTTGGAAAAGAGTTTTATTCTCTTTGGGCCCCAACTCAAGATTCTTCATTATTATACACACTTACGCTTATTAATTGCGCAAATTTAATATTTGCTTTACCTTTAGAACCACTATATAACGTTTTCACAGCAACTAATAAAATCAAGACGTCTTCTCTAGCATTGATAAGTTTTAGTACATTAAGTATCTTGACTACTTTTATATTATTAAAATTTGTTCCAGATAATACAACATTAAAAATGTTTATTATTTTAGGCGTAAGTAGCTTCTATAACATAGTTAGAGTTTTGACATTCTTACCTATGTATGGAGCTAAATGTTTAAACTTTAAATTAAACACCTTCTATGGTCCAATAATAAAAAATACTATATCAGTAATTATTTTATCAATCATAGGACTTGCTATAAAATATATATTAAATATAAATAGTTGGATTATGCTAATCTTTTCTTGTATACTAATTAGTTTGTTAGGATTAACTATTAATTCTGCTATTATTTTAGACAAAAGCGAAAGAAAAGATTTCTATAACAAATTAAAAGAAAAATTGAAAGGATTGAAAAGTAATGTCACAAATTCCTAAGACTATCCATTATTGCTGGTTTGGCAAAGCAGATAAACCTGAATCTGTACGTAAATATATTAATACTTGGAAAAAATATTGTCCTGATTACGAAATCATAGAATGGAATGAAGACAATTTTGATATAACAAGCAATACTTATGTAAAGCAAGCATATCAGCAAAAGAAATATGCTTTCGTTACAGATTATGTTAGACTTTACGTACTTTATAATTATGGTGGTATTTATATGGATACCGATGTCGAGGTTTTAAAACCTTTAGATGAATTTTTAAATAATAATGCATTTTCAGGTTTTGAAAATAACAACAATATCCCTACAGGAATAATGGGATCAGAAAAGGGTAATTTGTGGATTAAAGATCTTTTAGATGAATATGATGATTTAGTTTTTATAAAAGAAAACGGGACCTTAGATTTAACAACCAATGTTGTTCGTATAACTAATCTAACAAAAGAAAAATATGGTTTAAATCCGATATCATCTTTTCAAAATTTAAAAAACATTGTGACCTTATACCCTTATGATTACTTTTGTCCAAAAGATTGGGAAACTGGTGAAATTCATTGCACAGAAAATACTTATACTATTCATCATTTTTCTGGTTCATGGCATGGAGATAAAGAAAAAAAACAAGCTGAAAAATATAGAAAAAGAGTAAAAAAATATATATCTAAATATGGTGAAGAAAAAGGAAAATTAAGATTAAATCAAATTGATTTGACTAAATATTATCTTTGCCATCCAATAAAACTTATCAAGAAAATTATATCAAAAATAAAAGGAGATTAATTATGAGATTTAGCATTATAGTTCCCGTATATAATTCAGAAAAATATTTAGATAAATGCTTAACAAGCATTATAGATCAGACAAACCAAGATTTTGAATTATTAATAATAAATGATGGAAGCCCTGATAATTCTCAGGAAATTATAACTAAGTATCAAAATAAATATCCTTTTAAAATTAAAAGTTTTGTAAAAGAAAATGGTGGTTTAAGTGATGCAAGAAACTATGGAGTAGCCAAAGCCATCGGTGAATATATTTTATTTGTTGATTCAGATGATTTTATTAACACCAAATTATTAGAACACCTTGAAAAATGTATAAAAAATGACTCTCCAGACATCATAGGCTATAACTTTGTAGATATGAATCAAAATTATGAACAAACCAGCATAACTACAAGACCTCATAAATCAAATATTTCTGGGGAAGAAGCAATTTCTGAATTGGTTCTTTCAAAACAATATTTTGAACCTGCATGGGGCTTCGCATATAACCTAGATTATTGGAAATCTAACAAATTTGAATATATAAAAGGTCTTCTTCATGAAGATTTTGCTCTAACTCCTCTTGTAATCGTAAAAGCAAATAAAGTTTCTTTTATTGATTTTGATGGTTATTACTATATTAAAACTTCAAATAGTATAACAAGAAATCTTTCAATTGAAAAAGAGCAAAAACTCGCAAAAGACTTATTAAAAGGTTTTGATTTTTTAAATACAGAGGTGCAAAAATTAAATTTTAAAGATGAATATGCAAAAAAATTACTTATGTCATATTTAGCTAATTCCCTAATTTATAGATTAGAGAATATACACCCATCTTTAAAATCAAATTATAGACAAGAGTTGAAATGTAGAAATATTTCAAATTATATTATAAATGATACTTTTAAAAGAAAAATCAGAAAAATAATTATTAAAATAAAAAATAGATTATAACTTTATGGAGGATACTATGGTAAAGATTAGTGCAATCATTCCAGTCTACAACTCTGAAAAATATTTAAAAAGATGTATAGATTCTTTATTAAATCAAACTTTAAAAGAAATAGAAATCATTTTGATTAATGATGGAAGTACTGATAATTCTCAAGTAATTATAGATTATTATGCAAAAAAATTTCCTTCAATTCTTAAAATTTTTTCACAACCTAATCACGGACAAGCTTCAGCTAGAAATCTTGGTTTAAAGTGTGCTACTGGTGAATTTATTTCTTTTATAGATAGTGATGATTACCTTGAATTAACTGCTTACGAAGAAGCTTACAACTTTTCAATTTCAAACAATTTAGATATTGTGTGTTTTAATTTTTTTGAGGAAAATAACAACATAAAAAAAGTAAGCTCATATTATAAATTTAATAATTATCCAAACGATATAAAGTATGTTCTAAATGAAACTTCGCCGGTAAATAAAATCATTAGAAAATCTTTAATATCAAAAAATAATATTAAATTTATGGAAAATTATATCTATGAAGATTTAGAGCTGATTCCCAAATTAGTTTTATATACAAACAAAATAGGCTTTTTAAACAAATGCTTATATAATTATGTAATTCATGAAAATTCTACAATGAGGCAATTAAAATACACTCAAAAATTAAATAGTATATATTTTGTTACTGATTCGTTAATGAAGTCTTTTGAAAATACTAAATATACTAAAGAATTAGAATACATATTTATTGAGCACCTACTACATGGGGCAGCATTAAGATATTTGCAATACCCTAAGAAAAAAGAAAATATAGAAAAAATAGCTAATATAATGAAAAATAACTTTCCAAGTTGGGACAAAAACATTTATTTTAAAAAGCAAAATATAAAATATAAAATAGTTTGTAAATTAGTTTATTATAAAAAAATCAATCTTTTAAAAAAAATATTGAAAATTAGGAGTTAATAAATTGAAAAAAAATATTCTATTCGTTGTTGATAATTTAAAAATGGGTGGTGTTACAAAGGTTTTAATAAATATGCTAAAAAAATTAGATACTTCTAATTATAATATTGATTTATTAGTACTTCATTATTATAAAGACATGTTAGTAACCATTCCTAAAAACATTAATCTTATAAAGGGAAGCAACTATTTTCACATCGTGGACCAGAATTTAAAAAGTTTACTTGTAAAAAAGGATATTAAAAATGTTTTTAAAAAATGCTGTTTTTCTTTCAATATAAAGACAAATATTATTAGCAGAAAAATAAAACAAGACAGATTAAAAAATATAAAAAAACAATATGATATAGAAATAGCCTTTGGTGATGGATTTCCCTATATTTATACTTCATATGGAAATTCGATTAAGAAAATTGCTTGGATGCATTCTGACGTTGCTGTAAGAGACTACTCAGCTAGATATTACAAAAATATAAAAAATGCTTTATTTAAAATGGACTTATGTGTAGCTGTTTCAGACAAGGTTGCTACTTCTTACAAAAATCGCTATAAAATAACCAAAGTTGAAGTAATTCCTAACATAATTGATGATTATGAAATTATTCAAAAATCTGAATTACCTCAGGAAGTTCCATTTGATAAAAATCAATTAAATTTTATATCTGTTGGAAGATTAGATTATTCAAAAAATTACTCAATGTTACTTAATGTTGCTAAACATTTAATCGTCGATGGATATAATTTTAAAATTTATATAGTAGGTGACGGAGAAGAAAAAGTATCTCTTCAAAAAGCAATTATTAATTTAAAAATGGAAAAGCACTTTATTTTGCTCGGTAGAAAAGATAATCCATATCCTTATGTAAAAAATTCAGATTTATTTTTACTTTCTTCTAGATATGAAGGATTACCTACCGTTATAATAGAGGCACTAATATTGCATATTCCTTGCATTTCTACTGAAGTTGCTGGAATTAATCAAATACTTAATCCTTCTTTTGGAATTATAACTAAAAATACTGAAGATGATTTTTATTTGAATTTAAAATATTTATTAGATAATACTCAAAAAATAATTGAAATGAAAAAAAATTTATCAGATTATAAATATAATAATGATATTATTATAAATAAAATTGAAAATATATTAAACTAAACTATAGGAGTCAAAAAAATGAATAATAAAAAAATTAATACTATAAATAAATATCTATTAGTAATATTCTTTATATTACAACCTATTTTAGAGCTAATATTATCTTTATTTAGCGACAAAAATTTTTCCATAGCAGGAATTTCCATAGCAACACTAATACGCTATGGTTTGATTGGAATTATTACTCTTTTAGCTATAATTGCTAATTTTAAAAGAAAAAGTACTAAAATTTTTATTGGTGTTTTAATATCTTATGCAATTTATATTGTTTTGCATTATTATAATATTAGAAATTTTGATATAATAGTCTTAAATGAAAGTATGAAGAAAAGCTTTATAACCGCTTCTATATATATTTCTAAATTTATTATACCTGTCTGTTTAATATATTTAGTTTATATATTAAATTTTGATTATAAATCTTTAAAAATCACTGTCCTTTCAGTTGTTTCATTTGTATCTCTACTTATAATAATTACTAATTTACTAGGTGTTGATTATGTTTCTTACTCTTTTGAAAATAATCCTCATCCATCTGCTAATATACTAAAATGGTTTGATAGCACTTATGAATATAAAAATTGGAGGAAATTGACTTCTAGAGGTTTATACCCATCAGGAAATGAATTGAGTTCATTCTTTGTTTTATTATTTCCTTTAACTATGTGGATATCTTTAAAAGAAAAGAAAAATTATTATTTTGTTTTTGTTTTACTTCAAATGATTTCTATGCTATTAGTTGGAACAAGAATTGCTGTATATGGAGAAATCATTTTATGTATAGGCACATTTTTTATTTGGATATTAGAGAAAGTTTTCAATAAGGAAAAGATTCAAAAAACTAAAATTATAAGCTTAATTTTAGTTGGATTAATTTTTGGCATATTTTTTATCAATTCACCTTTTTTAAACAGAATTAAAATTGGTGATGGTATAACAAATTCATACACTAAGAATGATACTGATAAAGATTCATCTAATGTTGATGAAGATTTAAACTCTTTATCTAAAATCGAATATATTGAAAAAAAATATTCAACAGAAGGAATCCCTGAAAAATTGATATATGACACATATAACTATTTAGAACATCCTGACTTTTGGATTCACGTTATAAATGATTTAGATTTTTCAGAAAGAAATAATTCAAGAAAATTAAAAACTCTTATACTTCAGGATATAGAACAAAACAAAGCTAATTCTCTAGATAAATTCGTTGGAATTGGAGAAATACCTATCTACCCTGAAAGAGACTATGTAGCTCAATATTATTATATTGGCATTTTAGGTATATTATTGTTTTTATTACCTTTTATTATAATATTCTTAATTTCTGGAATAACCAATTTCATAAAATTATTTGGTAAAAAATTAGATGGTTTTTCTTTTGTTTTACTTTTAGCATTTTTCTTTATAAGTGCAACAGCTTATTTAGCCGGTCATACATTAGAGCCAATATATATAACCTCTTTTATAGGATTAATATGTGGAATGTTATTGTCTTTACTCCTAAAAAGAAAACCTTCAACTACAAATGACTCTATAGAAAAATATATAAAAAAAACTTATAACAATGGGATGTACAATTTTGTAGAAGAATTAGAATTGAAAATAAAAAATAATAATAAAACGTTTATTGTCACTGCAAACCCAGAAACTTTAATAACTGCTAGTAAAAATAAGCAGCTAGATTCTTGCTTAATGGATACTAACACTATTATAGTTCCTGATGGAATAGGAATATTAAAAGGTGCCAACTTACTTTCTTATAATATAAAAGGACTTGTTCCAGGAATTGAACTATGTAATAACATCTTTGATATATTTAATAGATTAGGAAAATCGATATATTTATTTGGTTCTTCTCAAGAAGTTATTACTGATTTAAAAGAAACATTAAGTACTCAATATCCTAATATGAAAATAGTAGGATTTAGCAATGGATATGTACAAGATAAGCAAGAAATATTCAATTCGATTGCAGAGTTAAAGCCGGATGGTGTATTAGTTGCTTTAGGAATTCCTGAACAAGAATTATTAATTTATAAAAATTTATCTAAATTTAATAAAGGTGTATTTATGGGAGTTGGTGGCAGTTTTGATGTACTAAGTGGGCATAAGAAGAGAGCTCCTAAAACATTTAGAAAATTACATTTAGAATGGTTATATAGAATATTACAAGAGCCAAATCGTTTTAAAAGATTTTTTAGTAGTAATGTTAAATATGTTTTCAAAATCATCCAAGAAAGGTAGTATTATTTATGGTAGATATTAGTGTTATTGTTCCAGCTTATAATGTAGAAAAATATATTTCTTCATGTTTGAATTCATTATTAAATCAAACAAAAAAAGAAATAGAAATAATTGTTATTGACGATGGTTCTACAGACAATACCCTAAATATTTTAAATGAATATAAAAAAAATAATCCTAGTAAAATTCATGTTGTTTCCCAAGAGAATCAAGGTTTAAGCATTACTAGGAACAATGGAATTAAATTATCAACTGGAAAATACATATTGTTTGTAGATGGTGATGATGAGATAGATATAAATTTACTTAAGAATTTATGGGATAAACTAGAAGAATTTCCTTATGATGTAATTGCATTTAATGTTGAAGTTATTTACCCAAATAAAAAAATAATAGTGAATCCAGGCATCACATCTGATATTAAAAATTTTAATTTAGATTCTAAAAAGAAATTCTTAACAGATATGTATTGCATGGCTTGTAATAAAATATACAAAAAAGATTTGTTTAAAGATAACACCCTTTTATTCACTCCTAATACTTGGTTTGAAGATGTTTTATTAATGCATAAATTAATTCCTAATCTAACGAGCTTAGGCTATTTGGATTTTCCAGGTTATAAATATTATCAAAGAGAAAATTCAATAACGTATACATACTCTGATAAACTAAAAGATATAAATTTTGTATTAGAGAAAATATTAGAATATTACAAAAAAAATGATTTATATTCTATTTATAAATCAGAATTAGAATATATTTATGTAAGATATATGTTTGCCACATATATAAAAAGGCTTGCAAAAACAAAAAATAAGCAAAAATTCAACGATGGTATATTATATTCTTTAAATTGCGTTAATAAAACCTTTCCAAATTATAAGGAAAACATATATATAAATAAAGGTGGATTTAAAAATTTATATTTAAAGAATTTTAATAAATTTCTAGCAAAAATAATTTATTATTTAGAAAAAAATAAAATGAATTAAGGGATGATTTATATGATTAAAGTAATGACAGTTTTCGGTACAAGACCAGAAGCCATAAAAATGGCACCTCTTGTTAAAGAATTAAAATC
>CAKPJR010000019.1 GCA_934162925.1 uncultured Clostridia bacterium
TGCATCCTCTGCAGGATACCCTATTGGTAATATTGCAACAGGTACATAATTTTCTGGTAAATTATATACTTCTTTTACTTTTTCTGAATCAAAATGTCCAATCCACGTTGTAGCCAAGTCTAAATCAACTATCTCTAGCATCATATATGTAGTTATGATACTTGAATCTATATCTCCAAATTCTTTATTGTCTATTCCTCTTTTATATGAAATTCCCTTATCATAACATATAACTAAACATACAGGTGCATTCCATCCAAATTTTGTACATTCACTTAATTTTTCTAAATCATCTTTACTTTTCAATATTTTTATTTTTTGTGGTTGAAAATTCCTTGCTGTTGGTGCTAGTATTCCTGCCTCTATTACTTTTTTTATCTTCTCCTCTTCTACAGCTTTATTCGAAAAGCTTCTACACGAATATCTTGTTCTTATTAAATCATCAAAATCCATAATTCACCTCCCTAATCAATATATAAAAATTCTACTATGTTAATTAAAAGACTAAAAGGAATGTATTCTGTCTAATACAAAATGCATTCCTTACTACTTCTCTAATGTATGTTTATATACTAAAAATTTTCTGCTTTTATTTCAAAATAAGCTCTTGGATGTGCACATACTGGGCAAACTTCTGGAGCTTCTTTTCCAATGCATATGTGTCCACAGTTTCTGCATTTCCAAATTTTATCTCCATCTTTACTAAATACTAATCCATTCTCTAAATTTTCTAGTAATTTTTTGTATCTTTCTTCATGTTCTTTTTCTATTTTTGCAACACCTTCAAACAATTCTGCTATATGATCAAAGCCTTCTTCTCTAGCTTCTTTTGCCATCTTTTCATACATATCTGTCCATTCAAAATTTTCTCCTTCTGCAGCTGCTTTTAAATTTTCTGCTGTAGATGGAATTCCATTGTTTAATAATTTAAACCACATTTTTGCATGTTCTTTTTCGTTATCTGCTGTTTCTTGGAATATTGCTGCTATTTGCTCATATCCTTCTTTTTTTGCTTTGCTTGCAAAATATGTATATTTATTTCTCGCTTGAGATTCTCCTGCGAAAGCCTCCATTAAATTTTTTTCTGTTTTTGTTCCTTTTAAATCTGCCATCTTTATACCTCCTAATTTGTATTTACTCCTTTCTTTATATCACATTAAAATTTTTTAATCAAGAAGTAATCATATAAATTGTGATTTGCTTAACTTTTTATTTGCTCTATGTTAAACGGGCTATAAGTCTAAGCTGACTCATTCTTTGTCGGATTAATGAAAAATTTATTTTTCATTAATTTGTTCAAAGATAACACTATTAATTTTTACAAACAATGCGTCGACAGCCCTTTGAGGCGGGGGAATACCCGTGAGCTTGGAGACCATTGTTTTTAAAATTAATATGTTATCTTATATAATTAATCTAACAAAAATTAAAATATGAAAAATTCCAATCTATTCAATTATATCTACTGCATCTTCTTTATTTATTCCCTCTAAGTTATAATATGATTCTGGTACTTCTCCAACTATAACAGTTTCTACTAATAACACCTGACTGCTTATATCTTCTTGTATTGTTTTATATTGACTTACAATACTCACTTTACAAGTTATCTCAAGATATATCCTATAAATAGTCTGATTTATTCCTTTTGTTTCAAATTCGTTTTTTATTTCTGTAAAAGTATTTCCTGTTGAAATTACTTTTATATTTATATCAGGTCCCATTCCTGCTAAATACTTATTACCTAAGAACGCTCCTATAGGAATTTGTATTGTTTCATCCTTTAATTCTTGAAATCTTTTTTCCGCTTCTAATGCAATATCAGAAGCTATTTTATTAATTACAGCCACATCCGTTTTTAAAACATTACTGTTTTTATCTTTTTCTATTTTTAATATTTCATTATAATCTATATTATCCAAAACTACATTTGCTGCTTCATTCATTATGTTCGTTCCTATTTCTCTTGCTTTTTCTAAACATAGATTCTCAAATATAGGATTTAAATTTTTAAATAAATTATAAAAGGTATAAGAACATATTAATAGTATAACAAAAATGCTAAAAAATTTTTTAGCATTTTTGTTATTTGTATAAAATCCTTTTATTTTCGGTATTTTTATTCTTCTTCTAGAATATAAACTATCCATTCTATTATACCGCTATTTCCCTTTTTACAAACTTAGGAATATATAACTGCTGACCTGGATAAATTTTATTAATATCTTCTATTTCGTTTACTCTAGCAATATCCTCTACTGTACTTTTAAATTTCTTTGCTATTTTCCAAAGAGTGTCTCCTGGCTTTACAAAATATATGACCATACTATATATATTGTTTTCTCTGTTTTCTTCTATATTTATTTCATCTATTATATTTAAACTCTCATTTCTACTAACGCTAATATTAAATTCTAATTCTATACTTGCACTTACATTTCCAGCGTTTACTACAAAGTCATCTCTTTTTACATCTATATTTGTGTTTGCATTGCAATTTTCATTTATTTCCTCTGAATTTACTTCAAAATTAAATGGAACCTGCGCAGTTCTAGAATCTATTCCATTATTTACTTCATAAATGAATTCTAAGTTTACTTCTCCTTCAAATATTATCTTTCCATTTCTAATCACCATATTTTGTATATTAGGTGTTGTTTTTACATTATATAATTGATTGTTCTCTATTTCTGGAATTGAAACTTGCTCATTTATATTACATACATCTTTTATATTCTTCTTTCCCACCATTGTTGTTATTTTCTTTTGGGTAAAGCTTAGGTCTGCCGATATACTATATAAGTCTTCTATTAAATTTATGTTTTTTGCCTCATAAGCAAAACATATTATTTCAATTTCTATTTCTACATATATTGAATGCTCATCTCCGTTGTTAGGTTTTATAATAATATTTTTTATTTTATAATCGACATCGCATTCATTGTTATCGCTAATATTTTCTATATCTACAAATCCCATTATTGGAATTCTTCCACTCATATTTTTTATTCTGTTGTCTTCTGTTAAATACATTACTGATATTTCTGCATCTGCTTTTGCTAATACTTTATTATAACTTAATTTTATATCTTTATCTAAGATTTTTACATCTACTCCCATTATTTCTGCTAATTCATCTGAAGAGTCTATACTTATAGTATCTTTTGCATATACTCTTGTATTTCCTTCTCCTATCAAAGAATTCACCATTTTTTGACTATTTAACATTTGTATATCTTCCGAATTGTTAACTCCACACACTATCTGCATGTTATCATTTGAATACACCTTTGCTTCTACCTCTAATGTTGCTTTTATATTTATTTTTCTACTATTTATAATTTTTGTTTCTATTTTTTTAACATTAACCTTCTCGTTCACTATCATTTGTGACATACAATTTTCTATATCTATAATTCCGAGTAAAGTCTAGAACTGTATTTATACTTCTTACAGTACTGTCTTCGCTGTCGGCCAAATATATAACGTATGTATTCATACTTCCATCAAGTCTTATTTTTCCATCCATTACTTCTTTTTTATATACACATGGTATTCCGCTTGCACTAACTATACTTAATACATCTGGTTTAATATCATTTACTATAACATCTCCTTCTACTACAATTTCATCTCTCTTTTGTCCAACTATTTGGTTTATGCATACATTCTCTTTTTCTGTTTCTAGTAGCATATAAAATCCCTCCTTAAAAGTTTAATAATATATATTATATTTAGAAGGACAAAAAAAATTCCTAAAATTTAGGAATTTTTCATATTATTAACTATTTTACTTTTGTAACGGTGGAATCAAAGGACAATATCCTTCTCCATCAAATACTGAAACCTCTAAATCTCTTGTAAGTATATCTGTGTATCTGTAACTAACATTAGTATCATGTTCTTCGTACTTTACTACAAAGATATTTGGATAAGTTTCTTTTATAACCGCTTCCTCCTCAAAAGGTTTGTTTCTCCCAAGTGATCCTTTAACTATTATCTTTTGTCCTATCTTTTCGCCTATTTCATTTTTAATGCTAGAAATATCATTTTTGTAGATCATAAAACACACGCACCTTTATTATTAAGATGATGAAATTATATCATTAAGCATGAAAAATGTCAAAAAACAAGTTGTCTGGTCTTTTTTCGTGTATCCTTTGCAGTTGTAGGTTTTTCCGTTTTTTAATGTAACTTTATTACAATTTCATTACATTATTATTACGTTAATATTACTTACTTTATTATGCGACTTTTTCCTCTAGCTCCTATTCCATTAACTCCTTTTGCGCCTTCTTTTATTTCTCTGGATATTTCACTGCCTGTTACAAATTTATAATCCTCTGTTAAAGCAATTTTTTCTGCAACTATCAGCGGATCTACAAAATCTATTAATATTCTACCTGGAGATGAAGCAAAGTCTGCCCCTACTGACATTATTCCTTCATAAAAGCTTTGGCATGCACCTGCAAAAATTACTAACTTATCTGAATTAGGTCCCCACCTTCTAGCTTCTCTTACTGTATTTATAAAATGTCTTGAATTTCTGTAATTATATATATTATTATAATTTGTTCCATTTTTTAGCATTGCATCATGTCCTGTTATTATTAATATATCTGGATTAAACTTATTTAATAGCGGAATTATAACCCTTGCTTGCTTATTTTCTGCAATGTTTCTTACAACTGCATTTAATCCCATTTTATTATAATACCTTGCAGATTTCTCGCTATATTTTCTATCTCCATCTAAATGCAAAATTTTCCCTGTATATATTTTCTGTCTTTTTAGACTATCCTCTTTTTGAATCCTATTTTTTTTTATTCTATTTTCTAAGTACAATTCAGATGATTTTATACTATTTATAACTTCCTGCGTACCTATTATTTCTAAATCCTCTATAGGGCTATCTGCCATTATTCTAACATTTACACCTTTAAGAATAGCAAATTTCTTATTTTGCCTAGTTGTTAGTATCGTATCTACTATAAAAAAAATATCTTTGCCATACGATTTTCTCCCTACAACATCTCCCTTTTTTATATTCATATCATCACCTCAAACAAATTTGCCTAATATATTTTATGTCGAATTTTGAAAGTTGTGATTGTATAAATATTATTAAAATCTATTGTTATTTTATTTTTTATATGATATACTTTGCAAGGTTGTAAGATATAGCCAATTTAATTTATTAGAGACTTTTACCCTTCTTTTTAGATAGGATCATTTGTGTCAAAATAATTAAATTAGAAATTCTAAAAAGGAGGTATTATACAATGGCAGACAAAACATTAACATGTAAAGATTGTGGTGCTGAATTTGTTTTCACAGAAGGTGAACAAGCATTCTATGCAGAAAAAGGATTTGAAAATGATCCTGTTAGATGTCCAGAATGTAGAAAAGCAAGAAAACAACAAAGAAGAAATAACTTCTAATTAAACAAAAATTCCAAGAAATAATCTTGGAATTTTTTAATAAGTTTTAATATTAGCATGCTTTATCTTTTTCGTGACTATACTTTAATTTAGTTGCCATTCCCCCTCTTATGTGTCTTTCTGCTTTGTTTTCATCTAGAATCTTTCTAACTTCTATTGCTAATGCATGGTTTATATGTAATAATCTTTCACTTACATCTTTGTGTACTGTTGACTTTGAAATTCCAAATTTTTTGGCTGCTCCACGTACTGTATCTTTTGAATCTATTATATATTGTGCTAGAGCTACTGCTCTTTCCTCTATTGAAACTCCTCTCATAAAAGCAAAACCTCCATATGAATACATTTGTTTAATTGTATTCTTATAGAGGCTCATTTATGAATTTTATTTTATTGCTATTTCATTGTGCCAAAATTCCCCGTTAGACAGTCTGATGTATTGATATTCTTCTTCTATTAACTTCTCTAGTATTTGAATAGCATTGCTTGCAGCACCTTTTCTTATATTATCTGCCACAACCCACATATTAATTCCAGATTCTACACTATTATCTCTTCTTAGTCTTCCAATATATACTTCATCTGTTCCTGTTGAATTTGTAGCCAATGGATATATTTCTTTTTCAATATCATCCTGAATAACAATAGAAGGACTATTTGATAATACTTTTTTTAATTCATTCATATTTACTTCTTTTTCAAATTCAACATTAATTGATTCAGAGTGAGAATTTAAAACAGGAACTCTTACTGTTGTTGCTGTAATTTTCATATCTGGATTATTTAAAATTTTTCTAGTTTCATTAATCATTTTCAGTTCTTCCTTAGTGTATCCATTTTCGATAAAAGCATCAATTTGAGGTATACAGTTATTAGCAATTGGATTTGAAAATTTTTGATTTTTTAATCCTTTTAATGTATCTTCTAAGTCTTTAATTCCTTTTTGTCCTGCACCTGATACTGCTTGATATGTAGAGTATACTATTCTTTTGATTTTATACATATCGTCTAATGGCTTTAGTGCGACAACTGCTTGTATTGTTGAACAATTAGGGTTTGCTATAATACCTCTATGTTTTTTTATATCCTGTACATTTACTTCTGGTACTACAAGTGGTACATCTTTGTTCATTCTAAAATAGCTACTATTATCTATTACAATTGTGCCATTTTTTACTGCAATTGGTGCATATTTTTTAGATACTTCTCCTCCAGCAACAAATATTGCATAATCAAACTTTTTGTTAAAAGTCTCTTTTGTTAATTCTTGTATTACGTATTCTTCTTCCATGAATTTTACTTTTTTTCCCTTGGATCTTTTAGAGGCAAAAATTTCATATTCAATATTAGGAAATCTTTTTTCTTCTAATACTTTTAAAACTGTCTGTCCTACTAAACCTGTGACACCAATTATTGCTAATCTTTTATTTTTCATATTTAATCTCATTCCTTTAATAAATCTTTCATATTATAGATTCCGGCATTTTGATTTATAATAAATTGAGCCGCCTTTAGTGCTCCTTTTGCAAATATTCCTCTTGATGTTACATTATGTGTTATTTCTAAACTTTCATTCTCACTAAAAAATATTACAGTATGTTTTCCAACTTCTGTTCCCCCTCTAATAGAATGGATTCCTATCTCCGTATTGCTACGTTTTATCTTTCTTTCATGTCTATCATATATATACTCAAATTTGTTTTCTAATACTTCATTTATAGAATCTGCTAACATTAAAGCTGTTCCACTTGGACTATCTATTTTATTTCTATGGTGTGTTTCTATTATTTCAATATCTGCTTCCTTAAGTTTAATTGCTAATTCTGATATTATTTGACTCATTAGACTAATATTATAAGACATATTGCTCGATTTAAAAATAGGAATTGATTTTGAATATTGTTCACATATCTTCTTTTCCTCATCAGGGCTAAACCCTGTTGTTGCTATTACAATTGGTATTTTGTTTTTCTTTGCATATTTTAAAATATTAAATGTAGCTTTAGGATTTGAAAAATCTATTATTACATCTGGATTTTTTTTTATTTCTTCTATGTTGCTATATATTGGTATTTTACTATCGCACTTTGTTTTATCATATCCAGCACAAACAATAAATTCATCACTTTTTTCTATTTCTTTTAAAAGTTCTTGCCCCATTTTCCCTGTTATTCCACTAATTAAGATTTTCATTCTTCCACCTCTATTAATCCATATTTCTTCATTTCCTGAATTAGACCTTCTTTTCCTTTATCACTCATCTTTATTAATGGTAATCTTGGAATTCCTACATTATATCCTAAAATATTGTATGCTTCTTTTATTGGTATTGGGTTCACTTCTGAAAATAAACTTGATGTTAAATCTAAAGTTTTCAGTTGCAAATTTATTGCAGTTTCTATATCTCCTTCCAAAAATGCATATATCATTTTATGCACATCATTTGGTATGATATTTGAAAGAACTGAAATAACGCCAACTCCTCCAACTGAAAGTACTGGCAATATTTGATCATCATTCCCAGAATATATTGCTAAATTATCTTTGCATAAATTTGCTATTTCTGCTATTTGTGATATATTTCCACTTGCTTCCTTTATTGCAACTATATTTTTTAGTTTTGAAAGTTCTAAGCATGTTTTAGGTAATATATTAACACCAGTTCTAGAAGGCACATTATATAAAATTACTGGAATGTTTATTGCATTTGCTATAGCTTTATAATGAGCTACTAATCCTTCTTGTGTAGTTTTATTATAATATGGCGTAACTAACAAAACAGCATCTGCTCCAACACTTTCAGAATATTTTGACAATTCTATTGCATTTTTAGTACAGTTGCTTCCAGTTCCAGCAATTATTGGTATTCTTTTATTTGCTACATCTATAGCAAATTTGATTGTTTCTTTTTTTTCTTGCATAGTCATTGTTGAGGATTCTCCTGTGGTACCACATACAATTATTGCATCTGCTCCATTTTTTATTTGATATTCTATCAAATTTCTAAATTCATTAAAATTAATGCCATCATCTATAAATGGAGTTACAATAGCTGTTCCACAGCCTTTAAATATTATTTTTTTCATATCAGTCTCTCCTTATTTTATAATATATTCTTTATTAATTCTTCCTGTGTTTTATTCGAGAGTAATGCTGGTGGTATATCAAAAACAGTAATAGCTCCATATTCTCCTTTTTGATATAATCTATATACAGCTCTAGCATATGCTACTAGTACACTTGCTGTAAATTCTGGATTAGAATCTAACTTTAAAGAATATTCTATTATCTCCTTTGATTTATCATTTTTTCCTGTTTTTCCACTCCTTATTACAACTCCACCATGTGGCATTGTATTATGATATTTTTTTAATTCTTCTTCTGATACAAAATTTACAATTGTATCATAGTCTGCAAAATAGTTTGGCATATTTATTATTTCATTTTTTACCTTTTCCTGATCTGCATTTTTCTCTAAAACAACAAAACATTCTCTTATGTGTTTTTCTCTAGCTGTTAATTCTATTCTCTCTCCATTTCGTACCCTTTCCATTGCTTTTTCTACTGGTATTGTATATTGTTTTGCATCTTTAACTCCATCTATTCGTCTTATTGCATCAGAATGTCCTTGACTTACTCCTTTTCCCCAAAACGTATATGTATTACCTTTTGGTAAATAGCATTCTGCTAATAATCTATTTAATGAAAAAATCCCTGGATCCCATCCGCATGAAATCAAGGCTATTTTTTTAGCTGATTTGGCACTTTCATTTACATTTTTAAAATGACCCTGTATTTTTGCATGTGTGTCAAAACTATCTATTACATTAAACATAGATGCAAATTTAGGTGTCTGAACTGGTAAATCTGTAGCAGAACCTCCACACAAAATCATAACATCTATATCATCTCTCCATTTTTCTATTTCTTCTATCGAATTTACTTTTACATTTGTTAATGTCTTTATACTACTAGGGTTCCTTCTTGTAAATATGGCTCTTAATTCCATATCATTATTATTTAAAACTGCAAGTTCTACCCCTTTTCCTAAGTTTCCATATCCTATTATTCCAACTTTTATACTCATATTATCTCTCCTTCTTTATCTATTATTGTTCCTACATTTTCAAAATTAAAAGTGGATTTTACTATTATTTTAATATTCTCTTCTTTAGCTATTTCCACACATTTATAATGTAAAACTTTTGCTCCATTTTTTGCCATTTCTATCATTTTATTATATGATATTTGTTTATATTTTGTTGCACATTTATTTTTATTTGGATCATCTGAATAAATTCCATCTACATCTTTAAAAATTTCACATTCCTTTAATCCTAGTGCTTTAGCTAAAGCTATTGCAGTAATATCAGAACCACCGTCTTCCAAGTGTCGTTACATTATTATTTCTTGTAAGTCCTTGAAATCCTGCAACTATTACAATTTTTTCTTCTTTTAATTCTTTCAATATTCTATCAGTATTTATATCAATAATATTGGCATTTCCATAATTAGAATCAGTAATTATTGGAACTTGCCATCCAAGAAGAGATACTGCTTCATATCCCAAATTACTCAAACACATTGATAATTTTGCTATTGTAATTTGTTCCCCTGTTGTTAATAAAACATCTTGCTCTCTTAAATTTTCTTTTGTTGAAATTTCTCCTTTCTCTTTTAATAATTCATCTGTCATATTCCCTTGTGCTGATACTACAACTACAACTCCTTCTCCTTTTTTCTTTGCCCCGAATTATATGTTTACAAACATTATATAAACAAGGTCTATCTGCTACAGAACTGCCTCCGTATTTCTGAACTACTAGTTTCATTTCTATAACCCCTTAGTGTAAATTAAATGATATTTAAGTCTAAATATTCATTTTTAAATATATGTAAATTGCTTTTAGTATAAAATACTATAATACTAGACTAGTAAAATTTTATACATTGCAAATTTCCACCAATAATAATTATTATTTAAGTAACATTATTATATTCTTCTTATATATTTTAATCAAGTTCTATTTAAAAGTTTCTCTTTTTTATACTTAGAATATTGTGCCAATATTCATTATGTTATTTTATTATTATATTCTTTCTTGTATGCTTCATATGAATATTTATCATGCATATAATGTATAATATTTAATGCATTAACATATACTCTTGTAACCCAATCTAACATTTCTTCAAATTTTTTCATACTTTATTAAAATCGTCCCATTGTTTAAATACCATATAATCACACTCCTTAATATACATTTTATAATACATTATTCAAAATTTCCTTATGTCAATAAATTAAACAACTTATAATAATTACAAAAATAAAACTTTTGATAAAAGGAACGTCAGTCTGTCGTCCCTTTTGTCATTTTTATATAATTATATTTATTAATCTTCTTTTATTGCTTTTCTTAATTCTTCCTTACTAATTTTTGTTCCATAAAAATCTTTTTTAGAGCAGCCTGCTCTTCCACTTCCTGCACATGCACACGCACAGCTACTTGCACAACTGCTTGCACAGCTACTACTTGCACAAGCACAACTACTATGTGCACAGCCACCATAATATCCTCTGCAATGATAGCCACCACCATAAAAGCCTCCATGTCCATAGTATCCTCCACCTCCAGTGAATATTGATATTATTGCAATTATTACAATCAAGAATATTATAATAGCAATTCCGCTCATTCCACTAGAGTTATTTGAGCTCTGCATATTTTCACTTAGGTAACCAAACGCATTTTTATTATATTTTACTTCAATATTAAGTTTTTCTCCTTTGTCCATATTGGTTTTATTCCATACTAGATAGTTTCCATCCTTCGATTTCGAATTACTTGATTTTACTTCATCTGCATTCCATTTTACTGTTAAACTATCAACTCTTGCATCTGTAAACCATGCAGGTGTAAATGAATATTTACACTTTTTACCTGATAGTTTGTACATTCGTGTTTGGTGAATCTTGTATTTAAAGGTTATTTCCTCTCCTTCATAATACTTTTTATCGAAAACAACCTTTATATATGCCCCATTATAAGAAGTAATATTTCTAATGTTTTTTGTCAATGCAGTTGGTGTATCAAAATATGAATTTGGGGTTCCTATTTGTACCCATTCTAATGGTCCTTCTGTATAAGAGTCTAATACCTTCCATGTTATTTCATAAGTAATATCAAGGCTTCCATCATTCATTCTTGGCTCAACAGTTACAATATAATTTTTTATCCTATCTAAATCCATCGCGTAACATTTTGTTCCATTTGCTATTAATATTAAAAATAATGTTAATAACAAAAATATCAATAGTTTTCTTTTCATATTAGCATCCTCCTTCTCTTAAAGGACATTTTCCTAATGATTTTGCTGAATATTTTCTTTGTTTTTTACATTTTGGGTTATTCCATATATCTTCCCATTTTGTTGTTAATATGTTTCCTAATCCAGCATCTTCATTAAGCCAACTTTGGCATGGTACAACTTCTCCATCTGGTGCTATTGCCATATTGCTTAAGCATGCTCCACAACTTGGAATATCTAAACCTAGTTTCCTTATTTCTTCTTCACTTATCCATCCAGGAGATGTAAAACTTATTTCCATTAAATTTTCGTTTGCATACTTACAAGCTTCTTTTAGAACTTCTAATAATTCTTCTCCTTTAAGTTGTGTTTCTTTTGAAGATTCTTTAGTTGCATTACCAGTAATAATTAATCCAGAACAAGATACATACTTTACACCTAAATTATTTAAAAACTTTAATGTTTCTACATAATCTTTATTTATTGAACAAAGTGGTGTATTTATGCTTAGTGGTAGTCCTACTTTTATAGCATTTTTTATTCCTTCTACTGTTTTTTCAAAATTATTAGCTCCAACTAGTTTATTATGTTTATCCTTATCTGATGAATAGAAGGTTATTTGCACACTATCCAAGCTTACTTTACTTAATTTATTGCATAGTTCTTCTGTTAAAAGTACACCATTTGTATTTAATCTAGTTACAAACCACTTCGAATAGTCTATAAGTTCTACTAAATCTTCTCTTCTTGTTGGTTCTCCTCCTGTAAATGTAAGTTCAGGAATACATGCTTTTCTACATTTATCAATTGCCTTTTTCCATTCTTCTGTTGTAAGTTCTTTTTTATCTGCATATACCTGCCCTGCGGCATAGCAATGTAGGCATTTTTGATTACAATTCCATTTTCCATCTTTTGTCATACTACTTATCATTAAGTCCATTCTATGAGGAGCTTTCATTTTACTAGCATATTTTCCTATAGATATTTGCCCTACATTTTCTTTTGGCTTTTTTCCTTCTGAAATATCTATAAAAACTGATAATATTCTATTTAAGTCATTTCTCATCACTTCTGCACTAGGTCTTCTATATACTTTCTTAGTTTCTGCTACTGCAGCATCTAACACACTATTTAAATCTTTTTCATTAACTTCTTTTCCACTAAATTTATTCACTTCTTTAATGAAATTAGCTAGCAATATTGTCCAAGATAGATTTACAGGTAAAATATCTTTTCCATTTAAAATTACTACACTTGGATCTGCTTTTAGTGGTTCATACTTTGCTGGTACTAAATGTATTCTTATAACTCCTGGTTCATAAGGATTTAGTGTTGTATGTAATACTTCCATTAAATTTTTCTTATAAAATATTCTCTCTTTAAAATTCACTTTTTCCTCCTTTGTTCTCTTGCTAATTTAAGTTTCCGAATGAAATGTGGAAACGTCAAAAGCAACATCAATTATACATTTTTATATACTAGCAAATGAGAATTTTTCTAATATATGAAAACATTTTATCATAACTAATAAAAATATCAAATACTTTAATGAAAACAAAAAAATATTATGAAGTATTTATTATAAAATACATTCATAATATTTTTTGTTTTATTTACATATAATTATATCTTCTCTTTTAGGTCCGTTTCCTATTATTTTTATTGGGCGTTCTATTTTCTTTTCTAT
>CAKPJR010000020.1 GCA_934162925.1 uncultured Clostridia bacterium
TGGCTCGATAGCTCAGTTGGTAGAGCAGGGGACTGAAAATCCCCGTGTCAGTGGTTCGATTCCACTTCGAGCCACCACAAAAGCACAGCGAAAGCTGTGCTAATTTTTTTTGGAATTGTGGAATCGAAAAGGAGGTTGCCAAGTTTCGAGCTGGTCAGGAGCCAGCAGAAACGCAGGCAAAAATAGTCCAGTGGACTATTTTTCCGACGCGGCTTGCCGATTCCACTTCGAGCCACCACAAAAGCACAGCGAAAGCTGTGCTAATTTTTTTGTCAAAGTCAAGAGTTGATAAAATCAAAATAAAATGATACAATTCAATAAAAATAAATAAGGAATGATTAATTGATGGATAAAATTTTAGACAGAGTTAATAAACCAGATGATTTAAAAAAATTGAATTTAGTAGAAAAAGAAGAATTAGCAAAAGAGATAAGAGAATATATATTAGAAGTAGTTTCTAAAAACGGAGGACATTTGGCTTCTAATCTAGGAATTGTAGAGCTTACAATTGCATTACATAGTGTTTTTAATTTGCCTCAAGATAAAATAATATGGGATGTAGGACATCAAAGCTATGTCCATAAAATAATAACAGGAAGAAAAGAACAAATGAAAACCTTAAGAAAGTTTGAAGGATTGTCAGGTTTTCCTAAAATCTCAGAATCTGAGTATGATAGTTTTGATACAGGACATAGCAGTACATCCATATCGGTGGCCTTAGGAATGGCAAGGGCGAATGCATTGGAAAACAAATCTGACCATATAATTGCTGTAATAGGAGATGGTTCATTGACTGGAGGAATGGCTATGGAAGCTTTGAATGATGCAGGAAGCAGCAATTCTAATATTACGGTAATATTAAACGATAACGAAATGAGTATATCTAAAAATGTTGGAGGAATACCAGCACTACTTACTAAAATTAGAGTAAAAAAAATGTATAAAAGGTCAAACAATTGTATAAAAAGATTCTTTAATAAAGTGCCTTTAATAGGAAAACCTATTGTTTCATTAGCTCATAATATAAAAAGAGGGATAAAACAAATGGTTATTCCTAATATGTATTTTGAAGATATAGGTTTTACATATCTAGGCCCTGTAGACGGCCATAATTTAGAGGAATTAGAAAAAATACTTGAAAAAAGTAAAAACCTAGAAGGACCGATTCTAATACATGTAGTAACTAAAAAAGGAAAAGGATATAAATTTGCAGAAGAAACACCAGATAAATTTCATGGCATTTCTAGTTTTGATCTGAAAACTGGAGAACTAATATCAAAGCCGAAAGTAGACTATTCAAAAGTGTTTGGAAATGAGTTAGTTGAACTTGCTTCAAAAGATAATAAAATTGTAGCTATTACTGCTGCAATGAAAGACGGAACAGGTCTAAAAGAATTTGCAAATAAATTTCCGGACAGGTTTTTTGATGTGGGAATTGCAGAACAACATGCAGTAGGAATGATTGCGGGAATGGCTATTGCTGGACTTAAACCTGTATTTGCAGTTTACTCATCTTTTTTACAAAGAGGCTATGATCAACTTATTCATGATGTTGCACTAGAACAAATACCAGTAACAATATGTGTTGATAGAGCAGGAATAGTTGGGGCAGATGGAGAAACACATCAAGGATTATTTGATTTATGTTTTTTGAATTCTATACCAAATTTAATTGTAATGGCTCCAAAAGATTTTAAAGAATTAGAGCAAATGTTAGAGTTTGCAGTAAATTTAGATAAACCAGTAGTTATTAGATACCCAAGAGGAGGAGAAGGCTTAAATAAATTTGAACAACATACTAATATTGAGTTTGGAAAATCAGAAATAGTAAAAGAAGGAAAAGACTTAACAATTGTAGCTATAGGAAAAATGGTGGAGAAAGCAAAAGAAGTGGCAGAGTTACTAAAAAAAGATAATATTGATGCAGAAATAATAAATGCAAGATTTTTGAAGCCATTAGATAAAGAAGCAATATTAAAATCAATAGAGAAAACTAAAAATATTGCAACAATAGAAGATGGACTAATAGAGGGGGGATTACGGAAGCTCTGTTATGGAAGCAATAAATGATAGCAAATTAGAAAATATAAAAGTAAAAAGACTTGGATATAGCAATTGCTTTGTAAAACATGGAAGTGTAGAAGAACTAGAAAAAATGTATAAGATAGACGTCGAAAATATCTATAATATCATACTAAAATATAAGATCAAATGATGCTGAGTTTTACAAAATGTTCTTAATATGTTATAATTAAAAGAGTCGTTTTATGAATAGGGGGATTTTATATGGAAGATATATCTTCGAAGAAACTACATCTTGAATGGGACAATTATATAGGTTATTTAATTGAAGCAATTGGAGAAAGCAACTTTATGAAGCGCGCTGAAGATAAAGGGATGCAAACATCAAAAAATTCATTAGAAGCACATATTACCTCAAGAGCAAGGCATGTAACAGCTGCAGCTGATATTTCAAAAAGAATTGCTGAAGGATTAGGATTGAATGCTAATTACATATATGCTGGAATGCTTATGCATGACGCAGGGCATCCATTTACTGCACATGATGGAGAAGAACTTTTTACAGGAATAGGGGAAGTAGATAATGTAGAATATTATCATCATAATGCAAAAGGAATAGAAACAATTATAAGCGAAAATATTTGCGAAAAAGCAGTAAGTAAAATTCCTAATATAAAAAACAGACCTGAACTTAGAAAAAAATTAGAAGATGAATTTTATTATTTTTTAGATGTTGTTGTTTCACATGATGGAGAAGCTTCGGCAAATGAAATGAACTCTGAACCAGAAGAATATCCTGACATTAGAACTGCTGTCTTTGAAAAGCTTAGACTATCAAATGCTACTAATAATTATAAATTTATTGCACAAACAACTGAAGGGCGAATTGCAAAATATGCAGATGTCATTGCATATTTGTCTACAGATATACAAGACAGATTTAGACTAGGGATTCAAAAAGACTTTGATCAAGATTATTTAGAATTTTTAGGAGACATATTGTCAGATGACTATATAGCAAAAAGAGAAGAAAAAATAGAAGTTGCTAAAAATATAATTGAAGAGATTAAAGAAGAAAAATTAATGCAACTAGTTAGTGATGCAAGAGCAATTGAAAATAGAGAAATAATTGAAGAAGCAGATAAGTTAATAAAAAAAATACGTGAAAGAGTAGAAAATTATGAAAATTTAACAGATGCTCAACAAAAGGAGCAAGCAGGAAAAGTTATAGAAAGATACATTAAAAATTATAGAAAAGAACATCAAACAGAAAATATGTCAGATGAAGATAAAAAATATTTAGAGGCTGATATTACAAAATTAAAAGAATTTACAAGAAAAAAACTAAGAATGAGATCAGCAGTAATAGAAGAAATTACAAGTAGAGTAAGAGAAAAAATGATTCAGAACTTGCTAAAAGAATCAAAAGCAAAAGGTGATATTACTTTTTCTGATAACATGAAAAGATTGTTCTTTACGGCAAAAAAACTAAATTACAAATATGTTCCAGAAACAAAATGGAATTATTTAGCAGAAGAACTACCTGTTGCAACAGATAAATTAGTTCATATGGTAGCATTGGCTTTGAGAAAAACTGGAGCTATTGAAAGTAAATTTTATGATAAAACAATGAGAAAACATGTAACTGAGCCAGAAGCTATTAAATATCTAAAGACGTTAGGATATACAGATGAAGAAGGACATAGCAAATATAGAAAAAAATATGGAATAAGATTTATAAAAGGCGGAAGCAAATTTACCTCAGAAGGTAAAAGAGAAATAAATATTGCAAGACAAGAGTTATGTAATGCGGCATATCATTACGTGTTGGATTCTGGAGAACTATTTGCTATTCAATACCAAAATACATTCCATGCAATAGAAAATCAAATTACATTAAAAATAAAAGAGGCTTTAAATTTATTACCACAAAATGAGAAGAAAAAAAGAAAAACAGATATTGAGTATTTTGATAAAAAAGTTGCAAGGCAAGAAGAATATATTAGAAAGAAATTTATTAAAAAATATGGAAGTGCCGAAAATGTTACTGAAGAACAAATTAAGGAATTCGCAAAGCCTATTATTAAAAGAGAAAGAAAAAAGATAGAAGGAAAAATGGCTATTCAAATGGCGATTAATTATATATCAGGAATGGGAGACAGCGCTATGCGTACACATGCAGAAGAGTGTGGATTTATAGAGCCAAGTAAATTTGAAAATGGATTTAGAAAAAATGATGGAAGAAAAAATCTTAATGATAAGTATGATATAACTGTACCTGGTGGAGATACTGCACATGGTGGAGATGAAGAAGAAAGATAAAAAACTCCGTTTGGAGTTTTTTATCTTATATAATTTTTGCTATACTGACTTTTTGAAAAAGTTGAATTGAATAAAAAAATGATGTATAATACATTTGATAATAGGAATTTGAGGTGTAAGATGGATAAAGAAAAGCGTAAAATATTAAATACAATGATTAAATTTTTTGAAGAAAAGGGATACAAAAAAGAAGAAATAGCAGAAATAGAAGAATTAGCGGGGGAAAAAGAAAAAAAGAAAAAGAGAAAACTTCATTCTTTTGAAAAAATTACAGATTTAAAAGATATGCTTGCAAAAACAGAAAAAAGATGTGGAGATAAACCAGCATTTAAGTACAAAACAGCAGAACCAGGAGTTTTTGATGTTATTACATATAAAGAATTTATAGATAAAGTAAATGCTTTAGGAACAAAACTTATAGATTTGGGATTGAAAGGAAAAAGAATAGCAGTTATATCTGAAAATAGATATGAATGGTGTTTAGCATATTTAGCTACATGCTGTGGTACAGGAGTTATAGTACCATTAGACAAAGCTTTGCCAGCAAACGAATTAGAAAGCTTAATTATTCGTTCTGGAGTAGAAGCTATATTTTATTCTAGTAAATATGATGAAGTTATGCAGGATATAAAACAAAGAAGAACAACAGATTTAAGATATTATATTTCTATGGATTTAGACAAAATGAAAAATGGAGTTTATTCTGAACACGAATTTGTAGAGAAAGGCAAAGAACTAATAAATAAAGGGGACAAAAGATTTTTAGATGCTAAAATAAATAACGAAGAAATGACTTTTATGCTATTTACATCAGGAACAACAGCAATGTCAAAAGCTGTAATGTTGTCACATAAAAATATATGTTCAAATTTGATGGACATAGCATCAGTTTTAAAAATAGATGAAACTGATACGTTACTATCATTTTTACCATTGCACCATACATTTGAATGTACAGTTGGTTTTTTGTATGTTATGTATACAGGTGCGGCAGTTGCATACTGCGAGGGAATAAGACACATTGCAAGTAATATAAAAGAATTTGAAATAACTGCTATGATTTCAGTTCCGGCACTTTACGAGAATATATACAAGCGAGTAATGAAATCAATAGAGAAAAAAGGAAAGCTAGCAGAAGTAGAAAAAATAATGAAACTAAGTGGAATGCTTTCAAAAGTAGGAATAGACTTAAGAAAGAAAATGTTTAAAGAGATACATGAATCGCTAGGACCTAAATTAAGACTTATGGTAAATGGTGGAGCTGCATTAGATTATGAAGTGGAAAAAGGCTTTAATGAGTTGGGATTTAGGATAGTGCAAGGATATGGACTAACAGAACCATCGCCTGTAATAGCAGCGGGAACAGATTTTGAACAAAGAATAGGATCGGTAGGAAAGGTATTTCCTAGTGTGAAACTAAAAATAATAAATAAAGATGAAAATGGAATAGGTGAAGTCATAGTAAAAGGACCAAGCGTTATGTTAGGATATTATCAAAACGAAGAGGCTAATAAAGAAGTATTTGAAAAAGGCTGGTTCCATACAGGAGACTTAGGATATATAGATAAAAAAGGCTTTTTATTCTTGGCGGGAAGAAAGAAAAGCGTAATAGTACTAAAAAATGGTAAAAATGTGTATCCAGAGGAAATAGAAAGCATAATTAATAGAGTAGATGGAATAAAAGAGTCATTTGTGTATGGAAAGCCAGAAGAAAACAATGAAGATGATTTAAAACTATGTGTTGAAATTGTTTATGATAGAGATTTAATTAAAGAAATATACAAAGTGGAAGATAAAGAAGAAATAAAGAATATTCTATGGCAAAAAATAAAGGAAATAAATAAGACAATGCCACCTTATAAATACATTAAGGAATTGATTGTATCTGAAGAACCACTTATAAAAACGACTACATTAAAAATTAAAAGATATGAAGAGTTGGCTAAAATAGAAGAGCAAATAAAGAACAAAGAGATTTAAGCCACTTTTAATTATACAAATAAAAATAGTACATCAGAATTTTATAATTATATTAAAAAACATATTGACTTTTGTAATAAAATTGTAATAGAATTGTAACGAAATAGATAAAATAAAATTTATAAATTCTATTGTAGTTTTTCCGCAAAGAATGTATAATTATAAATAATTAGAGTACTTAGTACAAAGGAGGGGAGTTTACAGTGCTTTTTTTTCATAAGCCAGGCATAGTAAACGTAAAAATGATAATTACAGAAGAAAAAATTTTATCAAATATTGATAAAGTACAAAAAATGATAAATCCAAACAATAAGAAACAAATTGTACAGCTAGAGGATGATGCATATTTTAAAGATTTAATAGATTCTATTAAAACATACTTAATAGAATATCCTAAGAAAAAGAATTTTCCATATAGTGTATATAAGTCTGCGTATGGTTTAGTAGAATTTGCTACAAATCAATTTGAAGAAAATACAAAACAAATTGAAAAATTAATAAGACAAAGAGAAAACAATATAGCAAAAGCAGCAGAGTTAAAAGAAGTATTTGAAGCAGTACAATCTAAAGACAAAGAATGGAAATCTAGAGTAAAGCAAATAAGCAATGTTGTTTCAGAAGATATTGTAGAAGCCTTGATTATAATAGGAAAATGTAAAACTAAGAAACCAGCTAATTATGATGATGCAGTTAAATTAGTAAAAGCTAGAATATCTAATTTAGAAAGTAACTTACATATAGAAATAGATATGGAAAGAATAGAAGATAGAAGCAAGGCTCTAAGCTATATAGGAATAGAGGTTGCTGAAGCTTTGAAGGGAATTCCAACTCCAGTTGCTACAGAAGAAAAAGAAGAAAAACAAGTAGTAAGAACATCTATTTTAGAGCCAGTTCAAGACGAATATATTGAAGAAACAAGATTTGAGGTAAAACCTTCATTATGGCAAAGAATTAAAAATAGTAAACTAGTAAGAACAATATCATATATAACTAAAATAAGAGTAAGATTAGATGTCCCAGCACTTCCAGAAGGTAGAGGAGGAAAAAACTAAAATAAAATCTATTATGAGATAGGACGGAAGTTATTCCGTTCTATTTTTTACAGAATAAAAAGTATTTGTAGAGGGATACTGCTTTTGGTAATCCAACTTCAAATAAATTATTATATTATTACGGAGGATTAGTATGAGTAAATACGATGAACAATATTTGGATTTAGTAGAAAAAATTTTAAAAGATGGATATTACGATCAAAATAGAACAGGAATAGCAACATACAAATTACCACATCAAATTTTGAGATTTGATTTACAAGAAGAATTTCCTATACTTACAACAAAATATGTTGCATATAAAGCAGCAATAAAGGAATTGTTATGGATTTTCCAAAAGCAATCTAATAAAATTAGTGATTTGCATGAACAAAATGTTCATATATGGGATGAGTGGGAAATGGAAGATGGAACAATAGGAACTGCATATGGTTGGGTTGTAAAAAAATTTAACCAGGTAGATAAATTAATACACCAATTAAAAACAAATCCACAGGATAGAAGGATGGTCCTAAATCTTTGGCAAATACCATACTTAGATACAGGAGCGTTATATCCATGCGTATTTAATAGTTGCTGGGATGTAACAGATGGAAAGTTAAATTGTATGCTTACAATAAGATCAAATGATATTCCTCTAGGACATCCATTTAATGTAACACAATATGCTGTATTTGTCCATTTGTTAGCCCAAGTAACAAATTTAAAACCAGGACTACTTACAGTATGTATAAGCAATGCTCATATATATGAAAATCAAGTAGAAGGTATGAAAGAACAATTATCAAGAAGAGATAAGGCATATCCAGCACCAAAACTTTGGATAAATCCAGAAATAAAAGACTTCTACGATTTTAAACCAGAAGATATAGAATTAATAGATTACAAACATTTAGGAAAAATAAAAATGGATGTAGCAGTATAAGGAGGAAAATATAATGCTAAGTACAATAGTTGCAATAGCAAATGGTAATGTAATAGGGAAAGATAATAAACTGATTTGGCATTTACCAGAAGACTTAAAAAGATTTAAACAAATTACAACTGGAAAAAATATAATAATGGGAAGAAAAACGTTTGAGTCTCTAGGAAGAGTTCTGCCAAATAGAAAGCATATTATATTATGTAACGACATGGAAATGAATATAGATAATGAAAACGTAGAAATTTTAGATGATATATCAAAATTAGATAAATATATAAATTCAGACGAAGAAAATTTTGTAATAGGTGGAGCAACAATATATAAATTACTAATGCCTTATGTGAATAAATTATATATAACAAAAATAAATCAGGATTTTGAGGGAGATGTATATTTCCCAGAAATAAAAGAAACAGAATGGAAAGAAATTTCAAAAGAAAAAGGACTAAGAAATGACGAAAACCCTTATGATTACGAGTATATAACATACATTAGAAAATAATTTAAAAAAAATTAAAAAAAATTGAAATTTTGTATTGACAGAACGCGAAAAATATCTTATAATAAATTTCGCGTTGAACAAATGCTCCCTTAGCTCAGTTGGTCAGAGCAACCGGCTCATAACCGGTGGGTCCAAGGTTCGAATCCTTGAGGGAGCACCAACGCAAAATTTTTTTACAATTAAATATGGGTAGGTGGCCGAGTGGCTAAAGGCGGCAGACTGTAAATCTGTTCTCATACGAGTACGATGGTTCGAATCCATCCCTGCCCACCAAAAAAAGCATAGCAAAAGCTATGCTTTTTCGTATGTTAACGATGGATTCGAAAAGAAAGCTGTTTTTTTTATATAATGAATTTAGTAACACAATTTTTAAAATTGCATACTATATCGTATAACATATATTTAAGGAGGTAAAATAGTATGCCAGATGAAAGAAATTGCGGATGTGGATGCAACAACGGTTTATTTGGAGGAAATGGAGATGATTGTTCAATATTATTCTTCATAATAATATTCTTACTATTATTCACAAATTGTGGATGTGCTTGCGGAAGAGGATGCGGATGCAACTAGAATAAGTACTTATAAAAGATAGGAAAAATCGAGGATTTTCCTATTCAAAAATAAAAGCGGATAGAAAAATCTATCTGCTTTTTTATATAGTAGGAAATTTCTCATTTCCTACTATATAAAAATGCTACAATCGCTATTGCCTTTGAGATTTCCTCATTTCATTCGTAAACTCAAATTGGCGAGAACAAAGGGCGACTAAAGTCACTTTGTTCTAATGTAAAAAGATTATGTAAAAAATAGCATATAATGCAACAAATTACCAAATTAATTTAAGTCATTTTCCTTGACTTGCATTTTTTAATAATATATACTGTAAATGTAGAAATTAGACAGAAAACTACGAAAGAGGAGATAAAATGCAAAAACATATTGTTAATAAATTAAAAAAGCAATTTATATTCGTTTTGACTTTTATAATTATATATACAATTTTGAGCTTTCTACCATTAACTACGAATAAATCTTATGCAGCAACATATACATATACAGCCAATTCTAATGATTTACCAGCCAATTTTGAACAAAAATATCCAGGATATAAGGAAGTACTAAAAAATATAATAAATTCACACCCTAATTGGACTTTTAAATTATACGAAACAGGCTTGGATTGGGAAACAGTAATAAATAGTGAATATCAAGGACATTGGTCATCTCCAAAAAATTTAGTTCCAAGTAATTATTCAGCTGAATGGATTTGTTCTATATGTGGAACTAAAGAATATGATACTAGTGGAAGATGGTATTGTGCTTCAAGAGGTGCAATAGAACATGTAATGGATCCAAGAAACTCAGTAACAGAAGGAAATGTATTTCAATATTTGCTATTGTCGAATGATAAAAATATAACAAAAGAGCAAGTAAAGACAATGGCAAGCAAAATATCATATTTAAATAATCAAGATATAATAAATGGAATATATGAAGCAGCAAATGAACTTAATATAAATCCATTTTATATTATAGGAAAAATACTACAAGAACAAGGTAGTGGAGCGTCAGCATTGTGCTCCGGCCAAGGATACAATGGACAATACATAGGATATTACAATTTATTTAATGTAAAAGCATCTGGAAATGGTACAGAAGAAGTAATATTAAATGGATTAAAATATGCTCAAAGCCAAGGATGGAACACTCCTAAGAAGGCAATAGAAGGCGGAATAGGGCTAATAAAAAATTATATAAAAAGAGGACAAGATACTCTATATTATCAAAAATTTAATGTAACATATAGCCCATACTATGCAAACCAATATGCGCAAAATATATTTGACTCACAGAGTATAGGTCAAATACTAAAAGGATATTATAGAAATGCAGGATTATTAGAAAGTAGTTTTATTTTCGAAGTTCCATTATATATGAATATGCCATCATCACCAGTTAAAAGCCCATCAATATCAGCAGTGGAAGGAGAACTTGCATATGTAAATGCAATTGGAGGCTTGGCTCTAAGATCTTCTCCAGGAGGAAGCACAATAGCATATGTAAGCGAAGGCGCACAAATTGTAATAACAAAAAGAGCTTCTGCTAAATCTAGTGATGGATACTATTGGGATCAAGTGTCTACTCCAAACGGAACAGGCTATATGGCAAGAGAAGCAAAAGACGGAAGTAAAACATATTTAGTAACTATAAAACAATATGAAATAAGCGGCGACAACATAATAGTAGCTCCAGGGACCGTGATAAGTGCTATACCAGGAGCAACAAATTCAAGCGCTACCTTTGGAACAGGAGCTCAAATAAATTTTGAAGGAAAAACATATAACTTAGTAGTGCTTGGAGATGTAAATGGTGATGGAAAAATAAAAGCATCAGATTATGTTTTGATTAAGAATTATATAATGTCAAATGGAAGCTTAAATGATGTTCAAAAAAAAGCAGCAGATATTAATAAAGATTCTTCTGTAAAAGCATCAGATTATGTTTTGATTAAAAATTACATTATGTATGGAAACAAAATAACTTTGTAAAGAAAGGATAGGAGTATGAGTATTAAAACTAAAATAAATATTATATTTTGTATATTTATATTGAGTATAATTTTAATTGGAGTAAAAAGCTATGCTGTTTCAATATCTGTAAGCCCATCAAAAAGCATAGTATCACCAGGACAATCATTTTCAGTAACAATAAGCGGAAACGATGCAACTGGTAAAGTTAATATTTCAGTTTCAGGAGGAAGTGCTAGTACATCTTCAGTATGGATAGAAAATAATTCCCAGACAATTACTGTTACAGCAGGGTCATCTGGTACAGTTAAAATTTCTGCTAGTGGAGAATTATCAAGTAATGCTGGAGAAGATAAAACCGTATCTAGTTCGGCATCTGTGAAGATTCAAGCTGCGAGCTCAGGAGGGAATACTTCAGGAGGCTCATCAAATAATAATAGCCAAACTAAAAAACCAACAACAACTAAACCAGTAGAAGAAAAAGAAAAGTCAAAAGATAGTTCATTAAAAGAATTAGCTATAGCAGAAGGGGCAATTACACCAGAGTTTAATAAAGATGTAAAAGAATACGCTTTAACAGTTCCAAACGAAATAACTAGCGTAAATGTAACAGCAACACCAACAGATAGCAAGGCTAAAGCTACTATTGAAGGAAATACAGAATTAAAAGAGGGTGAAAACACTGTTACAGTAACAGTTACAGCAGAAAATGGAGACAAAACTAACTATATAATAAAAGTTACAAGGTCAAGAGCAAAACTTTCTTTACAGTCATTAGTAATAAAATATGAAAATGAAAATAAAGAACTTATAGAAATTCCATTAAGTCCAGAATTTAAATTTGATGTTACAGAATATTCTTTACAAGAATTACAATATTGGGTAAAAAGCTTAAACATAGATGCAAAAGCTAATCTGGAAGGTGCAACAATAGATATAAAAGGGGCAGATAACTTACAAACAGGAGAAAACACAATAACAATAACTCTAAAAATAGCGCAAGAAGGAGAAGTACCAGAAGGCGAAGAACCAAAAGAAGAAACAATAACATATACAATAAAAGTAAACAAAGAAAAAGAACCAACAATATTAGGTAAAATATCAAATAAATTTAAAGCAATATTTGGAGGAGTAACTACTTGGTATAACAATAACCAAGAAAAGGTTATACTAGGAGCTTTAGGAGTATGTATAATAGCTTTACTAGGATTATCTATATATATTGTTGTAGATTACAACAAATATAAAGATGTTATAGCCAAAGTAAGAAAAGTAACAGAAATAAATGAAGTAAGTAAAGAAAGAAATATAGTAGAAGAAATAAGTAAAAATACTGAAACTACATTAGAAGTTAATGAAGAAGATACAAAAAACAATAAAGGAAAACATTTTTAATTTGACTATTGATTTGACTATGAACACCAGAACAAAGCGACTTTAGTCGCCCTTTGTTCTCGCCGATTTGAGTTTCCGAATGTAATGAGGAAATCTCAAAGGCAATAGCGATTATAGCATTTTATATACTAGGAAATGAGAAATTTCCTAGTATATAAAAAAGCGTGTGAGTTGCCGAAATCGGCGACTCACAGTGCCTCAAAACTGTGTATTAAAAGAGACAATAATATGCTTCTATAGCTCAGTTGGTAGAGCAACGGATTCGTAACCCGTAGGTCGGCAGTTCGATTCTGCCTAGAAGCT
>CAKPJR010000021.1 GCA_934162925.1 uncultured Clostridia bacterium
TTGTATTTCCCGATATTTCACCTTTTTGATTGGAAAATAAAAATACTGTTACCATCCATAAAATTATTAGTATTATTAAAATTATTTTTGTTTTCATTTGTTTTCCTTCTAATTTGCATTTTCTGCTAATGACAATTCTTTAGTATTTGCTAACGGTTTTACAATATTTTTCATTGTAGCAGTTTTCGTTTCTTCTTCTTTTAATCTATTGACTATTTCTGGTTCTCTATATGTAGGTACGATTTCTTTTATTTTCTCCATAAATTTATTCATTTCGATATTTTCATTTAATACTATTTCTTTTAATTCTGCAATTTTTTCTTCTATAAATTCATATTTTACATCATTTAGCTTTCCAATAAATATTTTGTTATGGGCTGTTTGTTTTAATCCTTCTTCTGCCATTAGTACTTCTTCATATAGTTTTTCTCCTGGTCTTAACCCTGTTATTTTTATTGGTATATCTACATTTGGTTCTAGTCCAGATAATTTTATAAGTGAAACTGCTAAGTCATAAATCTTTACCGGCTCTCCCATATCTAAAACAAATATTTCTCCACCTTCTGCATAGCTCATTGCTTGTAATACTAGTTCTACTGCTTCTGGTATTGTCATAAAAAATCTGGTAATTTCTTTATGTGTTACTGTAATTGGTCCACCTGCTGCTATTTGCTTTTTAAATAATGGAACTACAGAACCATTACTTCCTAAAACATTTCCAAAACGAACTGCTGCAAATTTAGTTTTGCTAACACTGTTCATTGCTTGTATTATCATTTCACACATTCTTTTACTTGCGCCCATTACATTTGTAGGGTTAACCGCTTTGTCTGTAGAAATTAATATGAATCTTTTTACATTGTGCTTGTCCGCACATTTTGCAACATTGTATGTTCCTATAACATTGTTTTTAATTGCTTCTAGTGGGTTTATTTGCATTAGAGGTACGTGTTTATGTGCTGCTGCATGGAACACTAAATATGGATTGTAATCTTTAAATACCTTTTCTAGTTTATTTGTATCTCGTACACTTCCAACTATTGGAATTATATCTATTTTTTCATCATAATGCTTATATCTTAATTCCATTTCTATATTGTATAAATTATTTTCGTATATATCTAATATTACTAATTTTTTAGGATTATATTTTACAATTTGTCTACAAAGCTCAGAGCCTATTGAGCCTCCTCCACCTGTTACTAGAATGCATTTATTTTCTATTAACTCACCTATATTTTGGTTATCTAAAACAATTGGTTCTCTTCCTAAAATATCATCTATCTCCACATCTCTTAAGTTTTGCATTATGCTTTTTCCTTTTATTATGTCTGTAGTGCTTGGAAGAATTCTTACTTTTGCATTAGTTCCTTGGCACAATGTAATTATTTCCTTTTTGTCTTGATTACCTATATTTGCAATCGAGAAAAATATTGTATCTACATTGTTTTTTCTACATATTTCTTGTATGTTATATCTATTTCCTAAAATTTTAACTCCAGAAATTATATAATTGATTTTATTTGGATTGTCATCTATTATACCAACAATATTGTATGTATGATTCATTTTTGCTTTTATTGTTTTTATTATGTCTCTTGCTGCTTCTCCCGCCCCGATTATTAATAGATTTTTTTTGTTTTGAGTCTGTTCTTGATTTTTATGGTCTATATTCAAAATAAGTCTTATTATTACTCTATATGAAATTGTTGAAACGATAATTATTATCATAGAAAGTATAGTTTGTTTATATCCAAGAATAGGCATATTGAACATAAACCCTAATAATATTATAGATGAAGCTGACAAGACACTTGCCAATGCATAGATTAAATAATCTTTTCCATTTTCATATCTTGTTATTTTTTTATAAGTTTCAAAAAGATTAAAATATATTTGATATACAATTATAGATATAAAAATTGTATTTCTAACTAATTCAAGATTTTTTTCTTTTAAAAAATCTATAGTATTATTTACTAAAAAAGATGTCACTATAGATGCACATGAAATTATTAATATATCTATTAAAAATAGAACTGCATTTCTGTATTTTCTAATTTTATTCAATTGTATCTCCCCCATATAATAAAGTATCAAAAATGTACTTTAATTACAATAAATATTTTACGACAAAGTTATTATTTAATCAAGCTTTTTTTATGTTATTTTTAAATTATCTGTTGTGTTTTTTAGATGCATTCTCAAAGCAAAAAGGATGCTAAATTCTAGCATCCTTTTTGCTTTATCTATATCCTGTTTTGTTTATAATCTTCTCGCTTATTTCTTTTACTTCTTTAGAGACTTCATAATCACTTTCGCCAAATAAATCTTCATGTAGTTTTTTTACATTTTGTTCCAATGTTACTGGTACTGCATACCATCTATCTGTTGTTATTCCTCTTACTTCATATGGCCAACCTATACTTGAAACCACATTGTAATCTTTTATTTTTGGTATCATTTTTACAATTTCATTTTGTGTTATATTTGTAGAAACCTTCGGTAATAGTTCATTTACTAAACTATTTAATTTAGCTACATCCATTTTTTTAGCTTTTTCAAATACTTTTTCTAATACATTTCTCATTCTTTCTGTTCTTGCATAATCGCTGTCTATTTTTCTTATTCTTCCATATGCTAAAGCCTGTGCTCCTGTTAAGTTATATGTACCGCCAGTTGTTAAACCTGGTATGTTTTTTGCTTCTGCATCTGTTACTGTTATTTGTATTCCTCCTATTGCATCTACTATACTTGTAACTGAGTCAAAGTTTATTGTTACATATTCTGTTATATCTAAATCCAAATTTTTGTTTATTGAGCTTATTGCAAGTGGAGCTTTATTGTATGCATATGCATGTGTTATTTTATCTAAACCGTATCCATCTATTTGCAAATAAGTGTCTCTATAAACAGAAACAAATTTTACATCTTTTGTGTTGTTATTTATACTTACTATTATTATGCAATCACTTCTGCTGTTTGAAAAAGTATTGTCTCGTGCATCCAATCCTAATATAGCTATATTTCTATATTCGGATAAATATTCTTCAACTCCCTCATTTATCTCTATTTGATCTCTTGTTACATCTTCATAGTTAATCTTGTTTAGCAAGCTTTTACCGTATATTAATGCTGCTATGACTAATGTTAATATTATTAGTAGTAAAACTATTCCTACAATTTTTAAAACTTTTTTCATTATTTTGTCTCCTTTTTAGTACCTCTTTTTTTATATGTGCTACTTAATCCACTTTGTTATTTAGCCTATATTATTACAATTCCTCCCATTACAGTATTTGTATCTGCTTCCGTATCAGATAAATCTGTAACTACTTTTGCTCCTCCTGCTATTACTACCCTGTCACCTTTTTGTAAAAATCCTTCTTTTTTTAGAGTATCTATTCCTAGATAAACCAATTTATCTATACTTTCTTGATGTGGGAATAACTTAGGTATTATATTCCAAGCTGTTCCCAGTTGTCTATATGTTGTTTCATTTTCTGTAATTGCAAATATTGGGCATTCTGGTCCAAAGCTAGATAACATTCTTGACGTATCTCCTGTATTTGTATATGCAATTATTGCTTTTGGTTCTATATTTGATGCTAATGTGCAAACAGAATAATTCATATTAAACTTATAGTCTAATTTTTCCAAATCATATTCTCTATTTTTAAACCTTTTCCAGTATTTTAATGATTTCTCTATTGTTTTTGCTACTCTATCCATGGTTTTTACGCATTCTATTGGATAGTTTCCTGTTGCTGTCTCTCCTGATAGCATTATTGCACTACTTCCATCATATATTGCATTTGCTATATCACTTACTTCTGCTCTAGTTGGCTTTGAATTTGTTATCATACTTTCTAGCATTTGTGTTGCAGTTATTACTGGTTTCCCTTGCTTATATGTTTTTTTAATAAATTGTTTTTGATATATAGGAACTTCTTCCATAGGTATCTCTACCCCTAAGTCTCCTCTTGCCACCATTATTCCGTCTGATACTTCTAGTATTCTATCAAAATTGTTTATTCCTTCTCTATTTTCAATTTTTGAAATAACCTTTATATGTTCTCCATTATTTTGCTTTAAAACTTCTTTTATTGCAAGTACATCTTCTGGTTTTCTTACAAATGATGCTGCAATGTAGTCAAATCCTGCTGTTATGCCATATTTTATATCTGCTATATCTTTCTCTGTTATACTTGGCAAGTTTAAAATTAAATCTGGAACATTAATACTTTTTCTGTTTGTTAAATATCCGCCTTGAATGACTTCACAAATTATATCTTTATCTACTATTTCTTTTACTTTTAATTCTATTGTTCCGTCATTTATAAGTATTATTTTGCCTATGTCTACATCTTTATATAGTTCTTTATATGTTATAGATACTTTTGTTTCGTCTCCTAACTCTTCTGAGTTTAGTAATGTAAAAGTAGCTCCTTTTTCTAATAAAACTTTTTTATCATCTTTAAATTTACCTATTCTTATTTCTGGTCCTTGTGTATCTAATAGTAAAGGAATTGGTAATCCTAGTTCTCCTCTAATCCATTTAAACACATTTATTCTTTCTTCTTGATCTTGATAATTTCCATGTGAAAAGTTTATTCTTCCAACATTCATCCCTGCATGCATTAATTGTTTTAATACTTCTGGATCATCTGTTGCTGGTCCTAAAGTACACACTATTTTTGTTTTTCTCATAATAAATTCCTTTCTTATAATTGTAATTTTGCAGTGGAATGTGTGAGATTCACACTGCAAAAAAATTTATTCTGTTATCCACTTGACTAAATTTAAATTAGCACTGTCTAATAACATTTTGTGTTTTGGCATTACTCTAAATGTATATCCGTAATTTCCTCCTGTTTTCAATTCTATTTTAGCCGTATATGTGTATATTTTACTTTCATTATCACTTTTTACTAGTTCCATTGGTATTATGCTTATATTTTCTATTGTTCCATTATCTAATATTTTGCCATAATATACTTGTGCTTCTATGTTTTCTACATTTATGTTAGGAAGTTTAACCAAACAAGACACATCTATATTCTTTCCTGCATCCATTGATATATTATCTAAATTGTTATTTTGTTCTATAGCAATATCTTCCCAATTTGCATATAAGTCATTTTTTACTTTATTGTATTCTGTAACCAAATCTAAGTTTTTAAAATATTTATTAGTTAAGTTGCATAATGGCATATATAATTTATTTGTGTAGTCTACAAGCATTCTTGCTGTACTGTAATTTCCCCCTGTAGAAATAATAGAATTTTTCATTAATTTTAGCCATTCTTTTGATATTCCATTTTCTTTATTATAATATGCAGGTATTATTTTATTTTCTAATATATTATAAATACTTTCACTATCTGCTATATCTTGTTCTTCATATGAATAGTATTCTGCATTTGTTCCTATTGCCCATCCATTTTTTTGATTATATCCTTCTGCCCACCATCCATCTAGTATACTGAAGTTAACAACTCCATTTACAGAAGCTTTTTCACCACTAGTTCCAGAAGCTTCCATCGGTCTTCTCGGGTTATTAAGCCATACATCCACTCCAGAGATTAGGTGTCTTGAAATTTCCATGTTGTATCCCTCAAGTAAGAATATCTTTCCTTTAAATTGAGGCATCATAGATATTTCATGTATTCTTTTTATTAAGTTTTGCCCTTCTATGTCTTTTGGATGCGCTTTTCCTGCAAATATTAATTGAACTGGTCTAGATTCATCATTTAATATTTGTGTGATTCTTTCTAAATCTTTAAATATTAATGTAGCTCTTTTATATGTTGCAAATCTTCTTGCAAATCCTATTGTTAATGCATTAGGATTTAATTTTGATGTTATCTCTCTTATTTGATCATAATGCATTCCGCTATTTCTTAATCTATTTGTTATGTTTTCATTTACTAATTTAAATAATATTTCTTTTCTTAGTGTATGTTCTTTCCAAAGTTCTTCGTCTGGAATATTATTTATCTTTTCCCAAGTCTCATTTAAGTATATTTTATCTTGCCAATATGGAGTTAAATATTTATTGTAAAGTTGTTTAAGAGTTGGTGCAAGCCATGTACATGTGTGTATTCCGTTTGTTACATATGTAATTGGCGATTCATTTGGTGCAATTTCTGGCCATACTTCTCCAAACAATTCTCTAGAAACTGCTCCATGAAGTTTACTTACTCCATTTTTCTTTCCGGCTATTTTTAATGCTAAAATTCCCATATTAAATGTTGTTTTATTTTCTTCTTTAGGTTTCATTCCTAATTCCATAAATTCTTCTTTTGAAATTCCAAGAGGAACCCAAAAATCTTTAAAATATTTTTCCACTAATGTTGTTGGGAATATATCATTTCCTGCTGGGACTGGTGTATGTGTTGTAAATACTGTCTTTGCTGTTACTATATCTTTTGCAATGTTGAAAGATACCTTTTTTTCTTCCATTATGTCTTTTATTAGTTCTAGTACTAAGAAAGAAGAATGTCCTTCGTTCATATGATAAATAGTAGGATTAAGTCCTAATTCTTTTAATAATGTAACTCCACCTATTCCTAAAACAATTTCTTGTTTAATTCTCATTTCTTGGTCTCCACCATATAGTCTTAGCGTTATATTTCTATATTTATCTTTATTTTCTTCTATATCTGAATCCAGTAGATATAAGCTTACTCTTCCAACTTGAATTTTCCATACTTTTAAATAAAGTCTTCCATCTGGCATTTTAACTGATATTATTAAGTCTTCTCCTGTTTCTTTTTTTACAGGAATTATAGGTAAGTTTTCTAATTCTATATCGTGGTATTCTGATTCTTGTCCGTCCAGCCCTATTTATTTTTTGGTGGAAGTATCCGTTTTTATATAGTAATCCCACTGCAACAAGTGGTATTCCTAAATCACTTGCAGATTTTAAGTGATCTCCAGATAACATTCCAAGTCCACCAGAGTATATAGGTAAAATTTCATCTAATCCATATTCTGCTGAAAAATATGCTATTAAATCATTTTTATTTTCTGGGTAGTTTTTGTTAAACCATGTATTTTTGCTTTCCATATATGATTCAAAATTATTTGCATTTCTATTATATTCCTTTACGAATTCATAATCTTCTGCAATATTTTCTAGTTTTTCTTGGTCTACCAACTTTAAAAATTTAACAGGGTTTTTACCACATTCTTCCCATAAATCTATATCTATTTTTTTGAATAACTTCAAAAACTCTGTATTCCAAGACCACCACAAGTTATTTGCTATTTTAGATAGTTTGTCAATTTTTTTTGGTAATTGTGGATTTACCATTATCTTATTAAATATGTACATTTATAATGTACCTCCTTCGTATTTTTCTAAAAATTTCTCTAGTATATAACAATAATAATTATCTATTAAAAAATCTTCTTTGTCAATTGTTAATTAATTATTTTTTCTGAATTAGCCCTGAACATTTTTTACAGCACCTATCGCTGTTAAGAATTGTGAATTTTTTGGAATTTCAAAACTTACATCATGTAGTATTGACACTCTTTTCAATATATCTTCTATTAATGGTAGTGTTGTAATTGTTCCTATAAGGACAACTTCTTTTGTTTTTGTATTTTTTAAAGCCATTGCACACATAACAGCAATAGATTCAATTATCATATTTAGTATTCCTTTAACTACATCAGCTTCATTTGCATCTGATTCTATTTTTCCAAGATTAGAAACCGTTGTATCCATATCTAAATTAGAAAGTTTTGCTTGAGTTATATCTTTTAATCTTAAATCAACTTTGTTCAAATTTCCTTTTAATAGCAACTCTTTTATATCGTCAAAGTTATTAATATCGGTAAGTCTTTTTACTAAATTAATAAGAGTTCCTCCGCCTAGTCCAGTTCCTCCTAAATGCATAGCATTCTCTTCATTTTTTAGAATAAAGGCTGTCCCAGTTCCGATACTTGCTATTAAACAATTTTTGTTTACACAGTTTGCAATAGCTTCAAATTCGCCTACTATTTTTGTTGGTTTATTATAAATATTTCCTTTAATTTTTACTGCTCTTACTCCTGTTATCACAAATTCTTCTATTTCTTCTAAATTTATATTATTATCATTAATAAATTTTTCTATTACTTTTTTTTCATTTTTTTCAGAATATATTCCTTTATTTATTAAATTGTTATTTTTTATTTGAACTATTTTTGTCATTGTGCTTCCAAAATCTATTCCTATAATACTCATAATTACCCCTGTCCTTACAATGAATAACGGGCGAACAAAGTTCGCCCCCCTTTTACATTATTTTCTTTTATAATATTGTTGGTCCATTTCCTATTTCTACTGCATAGAAGTTTGCTTCATAACCAATTTTTTCTTTATATTCTTTTCCTACATTTTTTATAAAATCATCTACTTTATCTGACTTTACTATACTTACTGCACATCCTCCGAAGCCTGCTCCCGTCATTCTTGCTCCTATTACTCCATCTTGTTTTAAACTCTCTTCTACTAAAGTATCTAATTCTTTTCCTGTAACTTCATAATCATCTCTTAAAGAATTATGAGAAGCTATCATAAGCTTTCCTAATTCTTCTATTTTGTTTGATTCTAGTGCTTTTACAGCTTTTATAGTTCTTTGATTTTCATATACAGCATGTCTTGCTCTTTTTTGTCTTATTTCACTTTTTATTAAATCTTTATTTTCTTCAAACTCTTCTTCAGTAAGTTCTCCTAAAGATTTTATATTTAATTTTTGTTGCAATTCCTTTAAAGCTTCTTCACATTCTGCTCTTCTCTCATTATACTTAGAATCACCTAGTCCTCTTTTTTTATTAGTATTCATTATTACTATTTTGGCATCTTCTAGCTTTATTGGTGCATATTCATATTCTAGATTAGCTGTATCTAAAAATACTGCACAATCTTTTTTTCCGTTTGCTATTACAAATTGATCCATTATTCCACAGTTTACACCTACATATTTGTTCTCTGCTTTTTGTCCTAATAAAGCTAATTTTATCATGTCTAAATCCAAATTAAATAAATCTTTAAGAACAAATCCTGTCAATACTTCTATTGAAGCAGATGAAGAAAGTCCAGAACTATTTGGAATTGTTCCATAATACACTATGTCAAATCCCTTGTCTATATTAAACCCTTCATCTTTCATAGCCCAAATCATTGATTTAGGATAATTAATCCAGTCTTCTTTAGGATTATATCTTAAGTTATCTATTGTAGATTCTAACACTCCTAGCTTTTCAAAGTTCATTGAATATAGTCTTAATTTATTATCGTTTCTTTTTCTTGCAACTGCATATGTTCCCATTGTTAATGCACAAGGGAATACGTGTCCTCCATTATAATCTGTGTGTTCTCCAATTAAATTCACTCTTCCTGGTGCAAAATATTCTTTAATTTCTCCTTCGTTTCCAAATAACTCTTCAAATTTTGTTTTAACTTTCTCTTTCATTTTTTCCTCCATATATTATAAATTTTATAATTATAGTCCATTTGTTAAAATTTGAATATAGCATTACAATGGCATTTTACCACAAATTGTATTTTAGAATCAACTAGTTATTAAAAATTCTTCATTTAACCGGTTGTGCAATACTTGCAGGTCCTTCCTTTACTGGATTTGGTTTCCCTTCAACTATAGAATTTACTAATTTTTCAAAGTTTTGTACCGCAACTTTAGCTGTCCAAGTTTCTGCTATTGTTTTATAAGCATTTATGGATAGTTTTTCTCTTAGTTCTTTATCTTTAATTACCCTAATAGTCTTTTTATAAAAATCTTCAAAACTTGTATACGCTAATCCATTTTCATCGCTTTTAATTAAGAAAGGAACTCCTCCTATTCCTTTATACGCAATTACTGCGCATCCACTATTCATAGCTTCATTTAAAACAACGCCCCATCTTTCGCTTTTATCACTTGTACAAATAAATATATTTGCTTTTTCCATATATGCTCTTACTTTATCAGATTTCACTGCTCCTATTAATTTTATTTGATTGGTTAAACTATTTTTTTCAATTTGCATTTTGGTCTCGTCAAATAGTGCCCCATTACCTATCATTTTAATTTCAAACTCACAGTTGTCTTCTTTTAATTTTTGAGCTAACTTAACTACATATTCTGGATGTTTTTCTTTTATAAATCTTCCTACCCAAATAATTTCTATTTTTTTATTTTCTTTTTGTTTTAGCAATTCTTCTATGTTGTATATTTTTGTTTCTGGAAAATATCCCCATTTAAAGCATTTATTTTTATACATTCCTAATTCATTGAAATCATTTGGTCCATAACTACTTGCACATAATAAATATAGGTTTTTGTTCTTTTTATATTTTAGATGCCTATCATATACTTTTTTAGAATTTTCAAAATCAAATATACTAAGTACTCCATTATAAAAAATTCTTGCATAGTATCTAAATGTAATCTTATCTTGTTTTAGCCTCTCTTTTATATAGTCATCTGTTGGTGTAGAACCCGCTATAACTATGTCACTGTCTACTGCTAATTTTGTAGCTTTATCATATTCTTCTTTGCTTTCATATGCTTTTAATACAAATGGATAGTCATTATCCATATCTTTATATCCTAAGGAAATTCTTTCTTGATTTATTTTTTCCATAGATACAAACTTAAAATCTTCACCATATTTTTTATACATTTCTAAGCAAAATGGAAGTTGATGATGTGTAAGAAAATTTGAATAAAATGTTATTTTCATAATATGCTCCTTTTATTTTAAATTTTTTAGTAATTCTATTAATGCTTTTTCTCTGTGTGTATGTTTTAGTTCATTTGCACTTAATTCATTCATAACTTTTCCATGAAATTCATCTGGCATAAATACAGGTCCATATGTAAGTTTTCCCATAGGTCCTGGTTTAATTGCTATTTTTCCTTTTGTTTCTCCCCTTGCTACTATTTTTGTTCCATCTTTAAGTATTGATGTTAATACACAAACGAATTTAGCTGTTCTTTTATCCATTGGTATTCCTTTTAATTCTGTTAAAAGTTTGTTTATAGATGTTTCTTGTGGTGCATGGTCTCCTGCATATCTGGCACTATGTACTCCAGGTCTTCCATCTAAAGCATCTACACATAGTCCAGCATCATCTGTTATTATTGTTTCATTTATATTGTTTTTACTGCAAAATTCTTTTATTGCTTTTGCTTTTATTAGAGAATTTTCTTCAAAAGTTGTTCCATTTTCATCTATTTCTTCATTAAAATTTATGTCTTTTAAAGAAATTACTTCTACATTTATATTATTATTATCAAAAAAATTTTTTATTTCTTCTAATTTTGCTTTATTGCTACTTCCATATATTATTTTCATTTTGTGCTCCTATATTACTTTATTCTATTTATTAGATATGGTATCTTGGTTTCAAAGTTTACTCCATATGCATCTTCTTTATTTGTTTTATATGTACCATTAATTGTTTCCCAAACATAATCTACTGCAATTTTTAATCCTTCTTCTATCGTATTATTATTAGTTATTGCTCCCACTAGTGTACTAGCAAAAACATCCCCTGTTCCATGATATTTGGCAGGTACTTTTTCTTTAAAATATGTAAAAAATTTATTAGTTTCTTTGTTATATGACATTACTCCCAGTTCATTATCTTTAAAGCTTACACCTGTTAAAACAACATATTTAGGTCCTAAATTACTTAACTCTATTAACATATGTTTTATTTCTTCTTCACTATATTTTTCTTTATATTCTGTTTCTAGCATATAACTTGCTTCTGTAAGATTTGGAACTATTATATCTGCCGTTTTACAAAGTTCTTTCATTTCTTTAACAAAATTTGTATCAAATCCTGCATATAGTTTGCCATTGTCTGCCATAACAGGATCTATAAATATAAAATTCTCTGATGTTTTAAACTGTTTAAAAAATTCTTTTAGCATATCTATTTGTTCTATTGATCCTAAGTATCCTGTATAAATCCCATCAAAATTAAATTTTTCTTGTTTCCAATGACTTGCAATTTTAGGCAAATCGTTAGTTAAATCTCTGTATGTAAAATTTTTAAATGCTGTATGTGTTGAAAGTACCGCTGTTGGAATAACTGCTGTTTCTATTCCCATTGCGGATATTATTGGAAGTGCCACAGTAAGTGAGCATTTTCCTACGCATGATATATCTTGTATTGTTACAATTCTTTTCATTTTATCTTCTCCTCTTTAAAGTTCTTAAATATTCCTTTTGTTCGTTTGTTATTCTATAAGATTCTATTGCTTTTTGAATCCCCTTATTATATGTAGAATCATCTATTTTAGTTATTTTCAAAAAATCTAATGTTTTATTATAGTATTTTATTAAACATATTGAAATTGCCCAAGCATTTGCCATTTGCACATAATACTTATCTAATTTTACATTGTCTAGTATTTGTAGCATTTGGTCTATATATTTGTCATTTATATAATAATCTAAAAGCATTACAATAGCAAAACGTACTTCATATTCTTGTTTTGATTTTAAATACTGTTTTATAACTTCGAACATTTCTGGTTGATGTTTTTTTGTTATTTTTAGTCCAGCGCAAAAAGTATCGCAAACAGCCCAGCTGTTTATTTTAGGGACAAATTCTTCTACTTGTTTTATTACTTCTTCTATTGGCTCTTTTGTTTGAAAGCCTATTAACATCCCTTGAATTACTAACTCTTCATAATATTTACCTTCGATTTTTATATCTTTCAAATTATTGCTTTTATATAGTTCTTTTGCATATTCACGTAGTCTCGGAATTCTAACGCCAATAATATTATCCATGTCTGGACATAAACTTCCATGAAATTCTTTGTATTTCAGATCTTGCATTTCAAACAAATCTTGTCTAATTTTATTTTCCATAAAATCGACCCTTTCTTGCTTTATTTATATCATATTATTTTTTAATTCTCAATTTTATTTTAAATATTTATTAAAATGTTGGTGCAGGTCCTGTGTCTGCCCAAAAGAAACT
>CAKPJR010000022.1 GCA_934162925.1 uncultured Clostridia bacterium
TCATTTCACTTTTTATGTTGTCAAAAAACTCCGTCCCCATTGATTGCCAAAAAATATCGAATATGGTAATATATTTTTATATGAATAATTAATATAAAAAAAGGGGTGAAATAAATGGAAAAATCAAATAAAGCTGTAATTACATTATTAATAATTATATTAATTGCTGTTTTAGGTATAGGCGGCTATTTTATTTATACTCTAAATAACAAGATTGAACAGCAAAATAGTTCTATTGCTGATTTAAAAGCTGAGAACCTAAGGAGTCAAGCTACTATAGAAAATATGTTAAAAGCTAACTCTCAAATATCTAACACTGAAGCACCCAATAAAACTACTACTTCAGCAACAACACAAGCTTCTGATGAAGATGTTATAAAGGATTTATTCCTTGCTAAATTAAGAGAATTAAATAATACTAATTCAGAAAGATTATTAGATTATAGAGTTGATAAAGTTGAAATATTATCTAATAGTGAAAAACAAAATTGGGTTGAAATGGGTTATAACTCAACAGATGTATTAGCTACTGTTACATATTCAGTTAAACCTAAAGATGTAAACAAATCAAATTGGATAGCAGGAAATGGCGAAGTAAGTGGTGAATGGATAATTAATAAAACTGCATGTGAATGTTTGAGAAATGGAAAACTTGTTAATACTACTGGTTTTGCAACAAGTTTTTAATATATAGGAATAAGAGATTACTTTCAAAAAATAATCTCTTATTTTTATTATCTTAAATACCTATCATGTGTTTTTTTATGTTTTATCTCTTTAACAATTTCTTTTGATTTTTCAAGTTCAAGTTGATTTTTAAGCAGAATTGTCCTATTTTCAATTTCATAGCAGTTAACGATATCTTTATTACCTTTCTTAATTAAATTCGTTAAACCGCCAATTTCGTGCGTAATTTTTTCTTTAATTTCTGGGTTTATTTCTTTGTCAATGGGGACGGAGTTTTTTGACAACATAAAAAATGAAATGATAGATAAATTTCAACAAAAATTTTAAATAATATGGTTGTCAAAAAACTCCGTTCCCATTGACATCGTATTTTTATGGGCAATTAAATGGATATATTTTTACGAAATATGGGTTGTTTCTTGTCGGTGGAATACATCCAGAAGAAGGAAAAGAAAAAACAAAATTTAATAGTTTAATATGCGAAAAAAATAGATTCCTGAGGAAATCCATTTTTCTTATTAATGTTAAAATAGAAAATCCCCACCTTTATAATAAGGTGGGGTGTGGCAAAAAAATAAAACTTAATCTTCGGGACAGAACTTGTAAATATTTTCTGCTGTAATGTTCTCCATATCGTCGCAGTCAAGAAAATATCCAGCTGCTTTAATCAGACGATTAGGGCTGGAAGTCAAGACTTCAACCAGTCTATTGCAGAACTGGTTATAATCCTGGTGAATGTCCTCTGAATCAAGAAGAATGTCATCCTTTACGATGATAAACATCAAACCAATTTCAAGAACACAATCAGGTTCTTCATCATCCTCAAACAACGGCATATGGTCGCGGTCATAAAAATATGCATCTCTGTTTTCTGCCCAAGATTTAATTCTCTCGAACAATCCCTGATTTTCCAAAGAAAACTTTTCCCAAATAGCGATAGTTTCTTCAGGTGTTGAAGAATTGAAGAGTGATTGGGCAATACCTTTATTTTTCAATTCCTCTATAAAAGCAAGGAATTCCTCCCGATATTTGTTAAAGATTTTTTTTGCAATAGACTCAAGTTCGGCTTTAGATTCAATGCCTTCTAAGTCTTTTGCAATATTTGTTTCAAACATTGCGCATCGCTCCTTTTAGTTTATTTGATTTTGAATAATTAGCTTATTCCTTTATTTTGCCACAAAATAAGCAATTATCAAGTATATATTATACACTATTAACATAAAAAGTCAAGAATTTCTAGGTATGTAATCTATCTCGCGTACCTATCTTTATTTTTTACCTTAACCTTATTATTTTCTTATTTACTCATTTCTTTAATATTATCTTTCATTCTTAAAGTATTATTTTCGATAAAATCACATAGTTTAATATCATTGTGTTTATGATTTAATTCATAACCCATTTTAGTTAATATATGTGTAAAGTTATTATAAACTCTAGCTTGAGATATTGCATAATCTATATCGCTACGTACTGTATCTAAATATTTACTATTTCTAGCATATCTACTAGAAATATTTTTATAAAAGTTTTTTTCTTCTAAATTTTGCAGTTCATATTCTTTGCATAGCTCCTCTGATGTTCTTATCATAATTGCATAATTTACTTTATTATCATGCCAGCAGGGACGTGGAATTTTGTCACTAATATTTATTAATAACTAGTTAGAAATTAGCTGGAATCGAAAAGGCACAGTTTACTCAACTGCAGGATTTTAAGTAATATCCGAAAGATTGGGACATAGCAACATTAATATTACACTTGATATATACTCACATATATATGAAGAAACTAATATGGAAGTTGCAGATACTTTTGATAAGATTATAAAGGTTGGTTAGCAAATAGTTAGCAGATTAGCAAAATTGCACAAAAAAAGAAAGAGTATGAATTGCTTGAACTCCTACTCTTTCTTGGTGCGAACAACGTAGATATCTACAACTTTTTTGGCTCTCTTGACGATTGATACAAATATCAATCAATTTATTAAAGTATATCATATTTTTGATTAATTGCAATATAAATGATTAAAAATTTACATTTTCTAAAACAAAAAAAGAAACCTCTTTAGAGGAAAAGAAATAATTTTCTTTTTTGGTAGTTTACAAATCATCTCCTAACCGAATGGAAACGATGACAACATTGACAAGCCAAAGGATAACCATAAAGATTGCATTTCTATAAGAATTACCCATTGATATGTCCATCGGAATTTTAAATGTGTTAATCACAACAAGTGCAAAAGCACAAATTAGCCGAATTACCTTACTATAGATTTCTTCTCTTCCTACAAAGATAAAAACCAAATAAGCAATGCATAAGATTAACACTACCACGCTGAGAACTTCATAAATGTCGAATGATACTACCATAATTAATCCTCCTAAATTTTTATTGTTGTTTGTTATTTATATATGTTAAACCAAAAAGTTAGAGGAAATCCCTCTCACTAATTAGTGAAAACTGGGAAAACAATACAGAACATTGCCCATATTACTTATATTATACATGATTTTACATAAAATTGCAAGTTTGTACAACTATATTGTATATAAAAGCCAATTATGTTGGAATTTGTTTACCTTTAAAAATTTTTTACACATAAATCAATTCGCTAAAAACAATTTCTTCAGCTTGTGCTTTAATAGTGTTCATAGTCCCCACCCAGTAAAACATATCTGTATTTTTCATATCTTCGGTCAAGTCACTTTTTGCTTTTAACTCACTGATTATCTGTTGTACTCTATTATCTGCCGTTTCTTGTATTTCTTTTAAATGTGTATTTAGTGTTCCATTCATAAACATTATAGTATATTCTAATTTTTTGTGTTCTTTCAAATAATTTAATCTCATTCTTCCATATTTGTTTAATATAATCTTTTCTTGTTTTGGTACTACAATATTAGGTATATAATAATCCTCCTCTAAATGATATTCAATACCTGTTCTTTCATCAATTTTTATTTTTGGTAATTCATTATTCATAACTTCTTCCTCCTTTTAAAATCTGGTATCATTATTTTTCTTTTTACTCTTGGTTTGCTTGTTTTCATCTAATATAGTTACTTTTCTTAAAATATTATTGGCGATTTCATTGTCGTTGTTATCAAATATTCCATTCTTATATAGGTCATCACTAACAATCTTATAGTTATTATCTTTATCGTAGCAAATTCTTTTGTGAAAATGGCTCATAATACTATGCCAAAAGTCTTTAAATTTCTGCAATTCTTGTTTTAGTTTTTCCTTTTCAGTTTGTAATCTGCCTATAATTTTGTCTTTAGTAGATAGTTCTTTTTTCAAACTGCCAATCTCATTATCTTTTAGTTCAATTTCATATTTAAGTGAACGATTTTCCTTTTCTATTTCAAAAGCAGAATGTTCAAAATCTTTAATCGCCATATTTAAGTCATTTACACTTCTAATAGTTTTAGTAGTATCTTTTACATCATTAGTATAACTTTTTAGTTTCTGGACATCCTCGCTCGAAATAACCATATTATTTTTATTCATTAGAGTAGGTTTTAAATTATCTAAAATTTCATTTATATTAGTGCTTTCATTATCAAGTATTTTAGTTTGCTTATTGGCTTTAGCAAGTTTTTGTTCTTTCTGTTCTAATTGTTTCTTGATTCTTCTATAATCGCTCATATCTTTGACATTGATATCTTGATTTCTGCCTTTTTGCTTTTCTTTTAGCCTAGTGTCAACTTCATAGAACTTGTTATACGACTTAATGCAGGCATTTCTCATTTTATCTTGTATTTCAGTTAATATAGTTTTTGTAAATATCTTACTTTTTCCAACTTGCTTTTTCATTCCTCTTGTGCAATTTTCAACTACTGGAACTCCTACAATATGCATATGAGGAGAGGTTTCGTCAAAGTGTATTGTTGCATTTGCTATTTTAAAAGTTGGTACAATTTTTATTAAATCTTTGACTTGTTCATTATATACATCAATCATTTTTAATCTATATTCTTCATTTTTATCATTCCAAAAATCCATATCTCCAAGTTCTATTATGATTTCACAAGCTATATCATTTTGGGATTCGCATACCTTTTTGAAATAGTCTTTGATTTTTCTATCTTCACGAGTTTGCTTTTCGTTATATTCTAACCTTGCTTGTTCAAATTCGTCTAAATATACTTGCTTAACATCATTTACAATATCATTTGTTCCATATATTGTCCTAATCAATTCTCTTTGATTATCATAATCTCTTAGGTTATGCTTATTTGCATCTGATAAATCTTTTGCAGTTTGAATTGCATTATTAGCTAAAGAAGTAGTGCCAGACACATTTTCTTTTGCAACTTTCTTTGCTAATTTGCTTTTGTTTTTATCACTACCCAAGTGAAAAGAATATGCCAATTCTTGCTCCATAAAAGTACCTCCTTTGAATTTTCTTCGTAGCGAGGACTTTGGCTTTGCCATAAGTCCTAACCCCCTATGAGTTATGACATACTATCATAACTCGGGGGCTCTGCGAGGCAATAAAATTTATTTTAGTCAAATAAATTTTATTCAAATTAACTATCGCCACTTTCATTTTTACTTTGTAAAAACAAAACGTGCCACGTTAATTTGTTGTTTCAGCATTTTCTTCGCAGAATTTTACTGGCTTAACACCTACTGAAATAGGAGTAGTATCTTTTGTATAAATTACACTATCATTAGTTTCATCTGGTATATAATCAAATGCTGTATCAATTTCTTGCATTTGAAATTTATCTTCTTCGTTAATATAGATTATTCCAAATTTATAAGTTTCCATTTTATTATCTGGATCTAATTTATAATAATCCTCTAAAGGAAACACTCTAACAATAGCACTATTATCTTCAACAAAGTTAAAGTAAAACATTTGCTTTTGCACATAGTATGTTGCCTCTGTAAAATGTACATCATAGTATTGTTGTAACCTCATTATTATTTTGCCAACTTCTTCCTCTGGTAAATAGTTGCTAAATCTAACACTTCCTAATACATTACCTAATATCATAGGCTTTGTAGTATTGATATAACCTTTATCAAATAACTCTTGACAAGGCTTACAAATAGATTCTCTAAAATTAATTTGCTTTACTGCTATTACTGTACCTATAATATCAAGTTCTATATCTTCAACATATCTCATTATTAAATCTGCTTGTTCTTCTCGTGTATAATCTTTCCAAGTTTTAGTTCTTTCTTGATATTCTTTATTTAGCTTAATCTTATTGATAAAATCAATATCTCTTTTTAGTAAAATATCTCTTGGTGTAAATTTTAATTCTTCTACACAATCAGTAGCATCTAATTTATTTTCAAGTTCTGTAATAGCATTTTCAACTATTTTCTTTTCTTCATTATATTCTTTTAGTTCAAAAACACCATTGATATAGGCTTTTTTTATTCTTTCTAGTTTGTTTTTCTGATTGATTATTTCTTTTTCTAATTGTTCTTTAGGTTCATCAAATTTTTGCTTTATCATAGGCAAGAAGAATTGATTTACAACAGAGTCATATTCGGTTAATTCATCTATAAATTGCTCAAAATACTCATTTATTACATTTTCTTTAAACTGAACTTTACAATCATTACAATAATAGTAAAAGTATGTCTTGCCATTTTTCTTTGTAGTAGCCTTACCACCTAAAATACGATTACATTTAGGACATTTTAGTTTTTGTAAATATAGATATGTCAATGTTCTTTGATAACTTCTCGAGTTTTTCTTTTTCTGTACTTGGCAATCAGCCCACATTTCTTTTGAAATAATTGGTTCAACTACATCTTCATAATAAGTAGGGTTCTTTGTTCTTTTTCCGTGAATGAAATCACCTTTATATATTTCATTTTCAAGAATAGTAACAATAGTGGAATCTCGCCAATTATCTTTTCCTAATACTTTTTCTTCATTGAATAGATTACTTATTTTTTGATAAGAGTACCCATTATAATATAAATCAAATATTCTAATTACAACATCTTTAGTGGAATAATCTATTACCAATCTTTTATCTTCGTGCTTATAGCCTAATGGGGCAATGTGAGGAATATGACCACATTTAATTGCACCTGCTAAACCTACTTTAGTTCTTTCACTTGTTCTTTCAATTTCATTTTGACTAACACTCATTAATAATCTTGAAATCATTTTGCCGTTGGCACTTGTTGTATTTATTTCATCATTTACACAATCTAAATAAGCATCGTTCTCATCTAAAAAAGTCATTAAATTTTCCCAATCATAAATACTTTTAGTTATTCTATCTAGTTTTAAAGCAACTATTGTGTTTATCTTTTTAGCCTTAATATCATCTTTTAATCTTTCAAATTCTGGTCTATGATTACCAGTTTTGGCACTAATTCCTGCATCTTCGTAATAATCTATTATTTCATAGCCTTTAAATTTACAAAAAGACTCTAATCTTTCTCTTTGTTCTGGAAGACTAAAACCGTTCTCTTGCTTGGTCTTCGGTTGATACTCTCATATACAACCCACATTTTTTCTTTTCATCTTTCAATTTACATAACCTCCTAACTTCAAAAAAAGAGACATCAAAGTACACACGAGTACTAATGACATCTCTTAAATCCGTTTATCACAAAATAAAATACAATATAATTGTAATATAATATAATTTTTTCAAAGTACTCGTAAATCTATATTTGCTATTGCCCAAGAAAATATAGATAGTTAATTGCCTATATTATATCACGATTTAAAGAAATGTCAATTTTTTACAAATTATATGTTTTTCAAATATGTTTCTAGGTCTGATATTTTTATCTTTTTAGATAGATTAGAAATATAAACATCATTTGAATAATTAAAAACTAAAAATGTAATATTTTTAATAATTACTCTATGTGGTTCAATGTATGAAATATTAGTCTTCTCAATTTTTCTAATACTACCATTGATAAAAGTAGGATTAACTTTAGAAAATTCACATATAAATTCTAGTCTTTTCTTCAAGCTTTCTTCAAATCGTAATTCTTTCTTAATTATCTTCACTACTAACACCATCCTTTCGTTTGGATGATTTTAATATTGTTTTTATGCAACAAAAAAATCAACCAGATTCATTTTCTGATTGATTTTTGTATCAATTCTGTTCTATTAGTTCGAACAGAAACGTCATTGGTGCAGATGGCCGGAATCGAACCGGCACGGTTTATTCAACCGCAGGATTTTAAGTCCTGTGCGTCTGCCAGTTCCGCCACATCTGCATTTCTTACTGGCAAAAATGATTATACTACTCTTTTATATTAGTTGTCAATATTTTTTTTAAATTTTTTTAATTCAATTTTTGTCTTTTTCTGTTACTTATGGTCGATGAGTTTTTCTTGTCTTTTTCCAATTTTTGGTATATATTTATTTAGTTCTAATTTTTTAATAAGGAGGATTAATTGTGCCAAATTATTTTTGTGCAAGAATTTCTCAGGAGTACTCTGAGAAATTACGGCTATTAGCATTGAATTCGGGTGTTTCTGAGAAGAACATTGTTTTTAGTACAATTGGATGTCCATTTTGTACTCTTGATATTTATATCAAGTTTAAAGAAAAAACGTCATTAGAAAGCTTCTCTAATGACGCTAATCCATACGTACTAGAACGTTGGTAATCAATTGCTAATGTTTTACCCTTCTTCCCTTCTACAAATATTTTGTAGAGGGGCTTTTTTAATATTCAAACCATAATCCTTCTGATTTTAGTTCATTTATAATTCTATTATGTTCACTTGAAGTTTTTGTAAAGTATAACTTTCCATTTTTGTCTGCTACAAAAAACAAATACTCCGTATTTGTTGGTTCAAGAGCCGCTTCTATACTCGATTTACTCACTGATGCTACTGGTCCTATTGGTAGTTTTCCTTCCATGTTAGGTCCACGTGTATTATATGCATTATATGTGTCTAATTCTTTTTGATATAAGTCTCTTTCTCCCATATCTACTTTTACAGCATAATATGTTGTAACATCGCTTTGTATTGCCATTTCTCTGTTTAATCTATTATATATAACACTTGCCACGTCTTTTCTTCCATTACTGCTCATAGATTCTGTTTCTATTATAGAGGCTATTGTTAGTATTTCATGTATACTGTATCTACTTTTTTCTATTTCATCTTTATACTGTTCTAAAACATCTCCCATTTTATCTAACATTTTTTCAAAAATTTCTTCTACTGTAACATCTTTATTTTTTATTGCATAAGTATCTGGGAATAGATAACCTTCTAATGAATAATATATTTCATCTTGATTTATTTCATTAGTTAAAAACCAATACTTATCAATTAATGAATTTATATATTCCTTGTCTTCTAAAGTTTTCATTACATCTTCTTGAGTATTATTTGTTGTTTCTTCTATCCTATTTGCAAGCCATCTCATATTTTTGCCTTCTATATATGTTATACTAAGTTGATTAGGGTCATGCATTATTCCTGTTTGCAACATCTCAGTAATTTCTTTGACATTCATACTTTGTTTTAAGTAATAAGTCCCAGCTTGGAAATTTGATACTTTATTTAATTTCACATATATCTTAAAAGACATTTTGTTTTTTATTAATTTGTTTTCTTTTAGTATATCTGCTATCTTATTCGTTCCGCTTCCCAATGGTATTGTAATTTCTATTTCAGTTTCATTTTTATTTACATGTGATATTGAAACAAAATACCATATAAGAGAACTTATAATAATTAAAACTACTACTATAATTGCCAATAGTATTTTGTTTTTTATTAAATTTATCATTTGTTTTCTCTCCTATTCTATAATATAATCTACTACATTTATATAATCGTTCTTTTCGATGTTCTTATTCAAAACTATGCAAGTATCTATTCCAATTTCTCTCAATTTAGGTGTAAGCTCTATCATAAATCTTTTTACAACTTCTTTTTCGTCATCCTCGATATTATCAAAATCAATAATTACCCCATTTACATTATTTCCTATAACTTCATTAACAATCGTATTTATTACATTTGTTCTAGTTTTATATTCTTTTAGTATTGAATTTATTTGCTTTTCTAATAATTTGTTTGATATACAAACCCATATCTTGCTATCGCTTTGGGTACCTTCAGAGTTGTCTTTAATCTCTATTTTATTTTCTTTTATATTAAATACTGTTTTTACATTTATTTTTTTAGTATTATTATTCTCTGTCAAATCAAAACTTCCACTTCTATAATCCTCAATTGAAATTGTTTCAGCCTTTCCCTTTTCTTGCATGTCTTGTCTTATTATATATTCAGAGGTAAGTTTATTTGCTTTCACATATCCGCAAGGTTCCATCTTGAGTTCTTATTTGTCTCCATCCCTTGCTTGTAGTATAAAAACAATAAACAGTTTTGCCTTTTTCTAATGTTCCAATGTCTTTTGACATTCTTCTAGGTTTAAATTTTATATTAGCATTTTCTGCAACAACTGCCCTTATCATTCCTTTATCAAGTTTATCTATAATTACTCTATTTGAACTTTCTATATATTGAACATCTATGTTATATACTATGCCCATTTTTGAGATAGGAAGATACATATTATTGTCAATTCTAATTATAGAGTCAATTAATTCTGTATTAGTATCATTTATTACCATTTTCTCTTCATCTATTACTATATTAGCTACTTTAGTATCTGAGGTTGTTATAATTTGATTATTTTCAGAATCATAATAAATATTATCATCAAATAAATTTTTGACATCCTCTTCGGAAATATAAACCGTGTTATTTTCATTTATATATATGTTATGTTTTAACTCTTCTGTTTTATTTTCTTCGTTTATTATTAAGTTTGTAATATCTTTATATTTGTCTCTCTTGTATCCTGGAGCAATATTTATAATTAATGCAACTAGTATAAGAGCAACCAAACTAACACATACATTTCTTATAAATTTAAATTTTTTTGCCTTTAATAATTTCTTTTTTAATTCTTTCAATTTTTCCTCCATAACCATCAATTATATTGCTAGTATATCATAAAATAATAATATTAAAAATATTTTTTCATATTTTTTGTAATTTTATTGATATTATTGTTCTTTTGTGCTAATATTATAAATGTATATTTTTGTTCATTTCAAAAAAATGTATAATAAAAACGATAGAAAGAGAGGTCATTTAAATGAATTTTGATGAATGGAAAAATTTCAAAGGTGGAAAATGGGAAAAAGAAATAGATGTAAGAGATTTTATTCAAAATAACTACACACCCTATGAAGGAGATGACAGTTTTTTAGTAGATGCAACAGATAGAACTAAAAAATTGTGGAACGAAGTTCTTAAATTATATGAACAAGAAAGAGAAAATGGAGGCGTTTTAGATGCTGATACTAAAACTCCATCTGCAATTAATGCTTATGAGGCAGGATACATTGATAAGGACTTAGAGCAAATTGTAGGTCTTCAAACAGATGCTCCATTAAAAAGAGCTATTATGCCAAATGGTGGTATTAGAATAGTAGAAAAATCAGCAGAAAGTTATGGATTAAAAGTTGATCCAGAAACAGATTATATCTACCATAATTTAAGAAAAACACATAATGATGGTGTATTTAGTGTTTATACACCAGACATAAGAGCTGCTAGAAGTGCTCACTTACTTACAGGTCTACCAGATGGTTATGGACGTGGAAGAATTATAGGTGATTACAGAAGAGTTGCTTTATATGGTATAGATGCTTTAGTAGCAGAGAAAAAAGAAGAACTTGATGTGCTTAATGTTGATGAATTTACTGAAGAAGTTATTCGTGAACGTGAAGAAGTTTCTGATCAAATAAAAGCATTAAATGATTTAAAAGCAATGGCTGCAAAATATGGTTTTGATATTTCAGTTCCAGCAAAAAATGCTAAAGAAGCTGTTCAATGGTTATACTTTGGTTACTTAGGAGCAATTAAAGATCAAAACGGTGCAGCAATGAGTCTTGGTAGAACATCTACTTTCTTAGATATCTACTTTGAAAGAGATTTTAAAGCAGGTCTTCTTACAGAAGCAGAAGCTCAAGAATTAATGGATCATTTTGTTATGAAATTAAGATTAGTAAGATTCTTAAGAGCACCTGAATACAATGCACTATTTAGTGGAGACCCTGTATGGGTAACTGAAAGTATCGGTGGTATGGGAATTGACGGTAGAACATTAGTTACTAAAAACTCTTTTAGAATTCTTCATACTCTAACAACTCTTGGACCTGCTCCAGAGCCAAACTTAACAGTTCTATGGTCTACAAGATTACCTGAAGGATTTAAAAGATTTACAACAAATTTATCTATTCAAACGTCATCTATCCAATATGAAAATGATGATTTAATGAGAATTACACTTGGAGATGATTACGGAATAGCTTGTTGTGTATCTGCAATGAAAATTGGTAAACAAATGCAATTCTTTGGAGCAAGAGCTAACCTTGCTAAAACATTGCTTTATGCTATAAATGGTGGTAGAGATGAAAATTCAGGAAAACAAGTAGCTCCTAAATTTGAAGGAATTACTTCTGAATATTTGGATTACAATGAAGTAATGGAAAAATTTGATACTATGATGGATTATGTTGCTAAAATTTATATAAAAGCATTAAACGCAATTCATTATATGCATGATAAATATTCATATGAAGCATTAGAAATGGCTCTTCATGATAGAGAAGAAGATATATTAAGAACTATGGCTTGTGGAATAGCTGGCTTATCCGTAGTTGCTGATTCACTTTCTGCAATTAAATATGCTAAAGTTAAAACAATCAGAAATGAAGATGGATTAGTAGTAGATTACAAAGTTGAAGGAGATTTTCCAAAGTACGGAAATGATGATGACAGAGTTGATCAAATAGCTGTAGCCTTAGTAAAAACATTTTTAAATAAACTACAAAAACATTATACTTATAGAAATTCAAAACATACATTATCAATTCTTACAATTACATCAAATGTTGTATATGGTAAGAATACAGGTAATACACCTGATGGAAGAAGAGCTGGAGAACCTTTTGGACCTGGAGCAAATCCTCTACACGGAAGAGATGTAAATGGTTCACTTGCAGTATTAAATACAATTGCAAAACTTCCATATGAATATGCTGAAGATGGTATATCATATACATTTGCAATTACACCAGCAGCACTTGGTAAAGAAGAAGATACAAGAATTACTAACTTAGTAAATATGTTAGATGGATATTTTGCAAAAACTGGTCACCATATAAACGTAAACGTATTTGATAGATCTTTATTGTTAGATGCTATGGATCACCCAGAAAAATATCCTCAACTTACAATAAGAGTTTCTGGATATGC
>CAKPJR010000023.1 GCA_934162925.1 uncultured Clostridia bacterium
GCTGATTTTATAAAAGTTGGAGTAGGTGGAGGATCAATTTGTATAACTCGTGAAACAAAAGGAATTGGTCGTGGACAAGCAAGTGCCTTAATGGAAGTTGTAGATGAAAGAAACAAATATTTTGAAGAAACAGGTATATATATTCCAGTATGTTCAGATGGTGGAATAGTATATGATCATCATATTACCCTTGCTTTAGCCATGGGAGCAGATTATGTAATGATGGGAAGATATTTTGCAAGATTTGATGAAAGTCCAACAAGGGTTGTTAAATTAGGAAATAACTATGTAAAAGAATATTGGGGAGAAGGATCAAATAGAGCAAGAAATTGGCAAAGATATGATTTAGGTGGAGAAGCAAAAAATAAACTTGCTTTTGAAGAAGGTGTAGATTCATATATACCATATGCAGGATCACTAAAAGATAATTTAGAAATAACAGTTGCAAAGATAAAATCAACAATGTGTAACTGTGGAGCAATAACGATTCCAGAATTGCATAAGAAAGCAAGATTAACAATGGTTTCAGAAGTTAGTATTTCAGAAGGTGGAGCACATGATGTAACACTAAAAGAGATAGACCATTCATATAAATCGTAAATTAAGGAGAATTTAGTATGAACACAGAAGATATTAAAAGAATGCTGGATGAAATTGATCTATTAATGATAAATCATTTAAATAATAATCATTTTCTTACAGATGAAAATATTATATTACAAATATCAAATATTATAGATAAAATTCAAAACGAAATAATTAAAAACAAAGGGGAAAATAATCTAAATCTAGAAAAAAGATTCAACAGTGTTGCTACAGCATTTATGTCAGCAAAAGATAAAGAAAATGTTTTAAATGGTGAAGCAAGTAAATATTTTAAATGGTTGGAAAATGGAAAAGAAAATGCAAGAAAAGAAGAACTTTCTTTCAAAGAAGCTTTAAATACAGCAAGATATGAAGATGAAAGCGGACATGAAAGAAGCGCAAAGGTAGCCAGAGCATTAGCTAAAAGCTATACTTTTGGAAATAGCAATCCGGAAAATCTTCCAGTAAAGCAAACTGGCTTTAATAATTGGTTTAATAAACTGAAAACAAAAATAAAACAGCTTTTTAATGGAAATAGCAATATCAAAAATGATAATAGCAGCACTAGCACTATACAAGCACCTCCAAACCCTACAAGAGTTGATGAGAAATATGCTAATAGTGAGAAACGAAGTGAATTTGTTCGGAAATCTAAAAACAGAGAATAAGGATGAGATTGTTGTTGTAAGTGATCTACATGGCAACCTACAAAAATGGGAAATGATAAAAGAAACTTTGATAAAAAATCCAAAAAGAAGACTTATAATAGAAGGCGACGCAATGGACAGAGGACAATTTGGAGTAGAGATATTATTACAGATAAAAGAACTATCTGATAAGGGGATAGTTGAATATTTGCCAGGAAATCATGATGTATTCGCATATAATTATTTAGCAACGAAGGGAAGTCAATTTGAAAATACTGATACTCATATATATGCTAAAGAGACTTGGACAGCAAATGGAGGAAAGATAACATCAGCAAATTTTGAAGATAATAATTACAATACTATAATGGAAAATGAACTAAGGAATGGAAGAATTAATCATAGAATCTCTAGAGACGAATTAATAGAATGGTTAGGAAATTGCCCTATACAGAAAAAAGTTCAGCAAAAAGGAATAACATATGCCTTAAGCCATGCAATGTTTGATGAAGAATTATATAAACAAAGACCAGACTTTAATTTAAGAAAAGCTTTAGAACTTGAATTAGATGGAAAAGAAGAAGATATAGGAACCTTGAATAAATTTAATAATTGTATGTGGTATAGAGAAAATGATAGTGATACACATTATTCAGCAATATCTTGGCCAGAAGGAAATATTGTAGTAGTTGGACACACAAGGCAAAAAGAAGCAAATGTTCAGTACTTAGGAAATGATTCAAGAAAGCCAATGATATATTTAGACTGTGGAAATGGAAAATTACAAGGGTTTAATCTTTCAACTGGATGCCACGAACCAATAGAAGAAAATGCAATAAAAAGAAATGCAATAGAAAATCGTGAAACTGAAAGATATTAATAATAAAAATCCCCCCGTTATATTGGGGGATTTTTATTATTCCCATTCAATTGTTGCAGGTGGTTTAGAAGTTATATCATATACAACTCTATTTATATGTTTTACCTCATTTACAATTCTAGAAGATACCTTTTCTAATATGTCGTATGGAATTCTGCTCCAAGTAGCTGTCATAAAATCCGTTGTACAAACACTTCTTAAAGCTAAAGTATAATCATATGTTCTATAGTCTCCCATAACTCCAACAGATTTTAAGTTTGTTAAAACTGCAAAATATTGATTCAACTCTTTGTCTAAACCAGCATTTGCAACTTCTTCTCTAAAGATATAGTCGGCATCTTTTAAGATTTCTAGTTTTTCTTTTGTTATATCTCCAATAATTCTAATTGCAAGTCCAGGACCAGGGAATGGTTGTCTAAATACTAGTTTTTCTGGTATTCCAAGTTCTAAACCAGTTTTTCTAACTTCGTCTTTAAATAAGTCTCTTAATGGCTCTATAATTTCTTTAAAATCAACATAGTCTGGAAGACCGCCAACATTGTGATGACTTTTTATAACAGCAGCTTTTCCTTTACCACTTTCTATAACATCAGGGTAGATAGTACCTTGAACTAGAAAGTCTACTTTACCAATTTTTTTAGCTTCTTCTTCAAAAACTCTTATAAATTCTTCACCAATTATTTTTCTTTTCTTTTCAGGCTCAGAAACATCAGCAAGTTTAGATAAAAATCTTTCTTCTGCATTTACTCTAATAAGATTTATATCAAATTGATTTCTAAATATTTGTTCAACTTCATCACCTTCATTTTTACGAAGTAGACCATGATCAACAAATATACATGTAAGTTGTTTTCCAATAGCTTTATGTAATAGAACTGCTGCAACAGAAGAGTCAACTCCACCAGATAAAGCAAGTAATACTTTTTTATCTCCGATTTTTTCTCTTAAAGATTTAATAGATTCTTCTACGAAAGAAGACATTACCCAATCTCCAGAGCATTTGCAAATATTATATAAGAAATTTCTAATTATTTTTACACCATTTACAGTATTATTTACTTCAGCATGAAATTGAATTCCATAAAAATTCAAGTCTTTATTTTCAATTGCTGCAGTAGGGCAATTATCTGTAGTTGCAATAACTTTAAATCCAGTAGGAACTTCTTTTACTAAATCTGTGTGGCTCATTAAGCAAATATTTTTATTGTCAAAACCTTCAAAAAGTGGGGAAGAGTTGTCTAAATTAACTTCAATTTCTCCATATTCCTTTTTAGTTCCTCTTTCAACTTTACCACCTAAGTTGTGACTCATAAATTGCATTCCATAGCAAATTCCTAGAATTGGAATGCCAAGATTAAAAATTTCCTTGTCGCATGCAGGTGAATCTTCTTCGTAAACACTTGCAGGACCTCCAGTAAATATTATACCTTTTGGATTAATTTCCTTTATTTTTTCAATAGGAGTGTCATATGGTAATACTTCTGAATAAACATTACACTCCCTAACACGTCTTGCTATTAATTGATTAAATTGACTATAAAAGTCTAAAATAACAATAGTTTCTTTGCTCTTCATATTAATTCTCCTTTTTTAACAAACATATTTTATATTTTATCATAATGAAACAATTAAAGCAATACAGACAAATTGGAATTTGTAAAATGGATGTGTGAGGTGGAATTCTAGGGACTGTCCTGAATTCACCCAGAACTGAACAAATTACAATTTATTTATTTTTTTCAAAAAAGCTATTGACAATATGCGAACATATGTTTATAATAGGACTACATCAACAAATAAATGTTCGCAAAGCAAGCGTAAAGATAGGAGAAAAATATGAAAATAGTTAATTTAAAAAAATTTATAAGAAGTATAATAATAATTTTATTAGTAATCATAGGATTATCTTTATTAATTTCAAAATCTACATATTCACATGGTGAAAAACAATATAAAACAATATGTGTTTCTAGTGGAGATACTCTATGGAATATTGCAAGCTCGGAATCAAACTTAAATGGATATTATAAAAATAGAGATGTTAGATATATAATAAATGATATTATAAAAGAAAATAACCTAGCTAGCAGTAATTTAGCAATTAATCAAAAATTAAAAATACCTACTATATAATACTTGTATTTTTAAAATTTATAGTGTATAATAGTTATGTCAACACGTTTGACAAAAAATGACTTTATTTTCACCATGAAAGGAGCTACAACATGGCTAATGCTAACAATGTTGAAGTACACGTGCTCACAGGATTTCTTACAATAACCCGGGAAGAGGTAGCTTATTCAAATTTGCTTGAAATCATTGACGAGAAATCGAGAAAAGCAATTATGGAAAGTGTTCCGGAAGGGGCTTCGTTGTTAAGAGTTATCCGAGATGTAAAAGAGCAAAATGATGAATGGAGTGTAATGTACACCATTTATTACGTTTATTACGTTTAACTGAATAAAGTCAAGCTTAAAATGATTAATAAATATATGACTTTTAAGCAATAAACAAACTTGAGGCGGTTTTTACTGCCTCATTTTCTTAAATATTAATTTTTAAAATTAGCTAAAGGATTATTTTCTACTGCATTTCTAACTTGGCTATTATCTACATGAGTATATATTTCTGTTGTAGAAATACTTTCATGTCCTAAAAGTTCTTGCAAAGCGCGTATATCTACATTACCATATTGATACATTAGTGTAGCTGCTGTGTGTCTTAATTTGTGTGTGGAATATTTATTAATATCTAATCCTGCTTTTAATAGCTCTTTTTTTACAATTGCTTGAACTGTTCTATTACTAATTCTTTCACGCCTTTCGCTTAAAAATAAAGCGTTTTTTGAATTGTATTTAATACCTTCTTTTGGTCTAGAGATTAGATAGTTATTAATTGCAGTCATGCAAGCATTATTTAAATAAATAGTCCTTTCTTTATTTCCTTTTCCAACAACATTTAGTTTACAATCACTAAAATTTATATCTGGTATATCAATATCTACAAGTTCGGATAAACGCATACCACAATTTAAGAATAAAGTAATAATTGCATAGTCCCTTTCATTGTTTCTTGCTTCAGTGTCATTAGTTACTTCTAGTAATTTTTTACTTTCATCTAAAGACAAATATTTAGGGATCCTTTTACCAAGCTTAGGAGTTTCTAAATTTTGCGCAGGATTTGTATCTATTAGTTTTGCTTTATTGCATAAATAGTTAAAGAAAATTCTTATAGAAGAAATCTTTCTAGCACGTGTTGCTGGACTGCTTTTAAGTTCTGTTGCCATATAAGAAATATAGCTATGTATATCTTCTAGTTTTATTTTCTTAATTGTATCAAGGCTTATATCGTTTATAATAATTTTAGTCCAGTCTTTTTCAGTAGTTAATTTAAAATGTATTTTTATATATTTTAAGAAATTCATAAGGTCATAATTATATTCTTTTATACTGTTAGGGGATTTATTAAGTATTGTAATATTATAATCTAAAAATGAGTTTAAAAAGTCTGGATTCATTTCTCTATCTATCATAATTGCCTCCTTTATGAACTTTAATTGTTTAAAATTTGAAAAGTTACAATTGCATGAGCATCTAAATTATCGTGGAATATTTTTTCATTTATTTTAAGATTATATTCTATATTAAAATTATTTCTATTTAACAATACTATAATAACATTATTATCAGGATTTTTAAATGCTGTAACTTCAATTTTATCGGAAAATTTACTAAAAGCAACCTTTTTAGCTCCTGATTTTATAAATTTACTAAAATGTGCTATATAATAAAAAGATAAATTTTTAATGTATGAAGATTTGTTTTTGCTTAACATTATAGGGCTGTTACAAAAATTGTTTTTGTGATTTGGTCCACCATTGTAATCTAAGACTAAATTCCAATCTATAAAAGCATTTACACCGGCATTTAAATCTCCTAAAATATCGTGAGCATATATTTCTGCATTTTTTACCTCCTCTTTTTTATTAAAAGCAGAGTAGCCGTGTACAGCCTTCTGTATGAATTAGAAGTTTATTAGGAAACATTTTTCTAAGTAATTCTATATTTTCGAAATGGTCACCAGTATACCAATGAAAGGCTATACCAGATACTTTTTCAAAAGAACCATCAAATTTAAATGAATTTAATATTCTGTCTAATACTTTATCTTTATTATGATCCCAAATTAATAGTTTAGTATTTATATTATGTTTTTTTAATTCTGGATATATATAATTAACTAGTAAATCCATTTCTTGTTTAGAATTGTATACGCATGATTCCCAAGTTTGTACAGCATTTGGCTCATTCTGAATTGTCATATAATCTATATTGATATTTTCTTTTTGATAAGCTTTAATAAACTTAACTAAATAAATTGCATATAGTTTCTTAAAATCGGGAAGAAGAGTACCTCCATTTAATAAAGATTTATTATTCTTCATAAATGCAGGTGGACTCCAAGGAGAAGCCAAAAACTTTAAACTCTTATTTCGCTTTTGAGCCATTTTAATAATTGGCACAACATATTTCATATCTTCTGAAATAGAAAAGTCAGAAAGGCCAGTTTTGTTTGAATATGAATAACTATTTAAACTAAAATCAGAACTTGCTATACTTAATCTACAAAAATTGTAATTCATATTGTTCTCTAGAAAATATTCATTCAAAATTTGATTAGAAACTTTTTCATTGCAAGTAGATAAATTATAGCAAGAAGAACCAGTTAACGCACCACCAAAGCCTAAAAATTCATTAAATTCTAAACTAGGGTATATATTTATTATACTATTTTCTTCTTTAAAAATATCAGGTGAAAACAGTATTCCATTAGTTTCATTTAGGAACATTTTTCTTCTAAAATTAGTTTCAAATTTTTTTACTCTCATTTTAACACCTCAATTTATTATATCATATAAAATATAAATTTATTGTATGTTGATTTTTTTTATCTAATGAATAATTTCTACATAGTAGACTTAAATAATTATGAAAAGATGAAATTTTTACTAATAAAATAGGTATAAACGAAAAATTTCAGTATTGATAATGTGTATTTTTTATGATATTTTATATATATTAGAAAAAATAACTTTGTTAGAAAAGAAAGGAAAAAATAAGAAAGAATATAGACTATTATACAAATCTAACTATTTAGTATAGTAAATTTTATATGTTAATATTAAATTATTATCAAAAAGTAATTCGTAAAAAGTATTTTACTTTAAAATTAAAAAATATATTAATTAATCTAAAATATAAAAATCTGAAATTAAAATTTAAAGTTTCAGATTTTATTTTTGCTCCTATCTCAAAAAGCGAACATTTGTTAATTATGTTTGTAAATAAAATTTATTACAGAAATTTATAATTACTTTATATAAATTTAGATTATTAATTCATAATATAATTTTATATTTTGAACGCATCAAAATCGGTTTTAAGACATTTTTATATAAAACCTAACAAAGTTTTATTGTCTATAAAATATGGCTAAAACAAGCTTATAGCAAGGAATATCTAATTTTGAAATGGGATACTCAAAATGGGTATTCTATATTTTACTCCTACTCCTGTTTGCACAAAAGTTTCATAATAGTCCACTTTTGTGAACGATTATTACAAATGATATTGTTAAAAAAATATACTTGTGATATAAATAAATTATATTATATTTTAGAAAAGAGATAATTTATGAAATTAGTTAAAATTCCTGAAGATAAATATTACGATTATAGGTTACAAGCAATGTTTGATTGTTATAAATGGGATCCACAATTTTGTGATAATAATACTCTGGCTAATTATGTTTTAATATTAACTAAAGAAGAAAATGAAGAAGTAATAAAACTTACTCACAAACTAGACAAAGAAACTAGATTAGCAGAAGAATTTTTAAATAAAAATATTAAAATTGCTAAAAAACTAGCACTACCAAAAAAGATTTTAGAGCAAATACCTAAAATGCAAAGTTATGATAACACTAAAAATATTAGATTGATGAGATATGATTTTCATCCTGATATTAATAGGAAATGGGTTGTAACAGAAGTAAATAGTGATGTACCTGGAGGATTTGCCGAAAGCTCTCTATTACCAAATTTAGCACGTAAAGTTGTTGATATGCCTGAATTAGAATATACTTCATTTGGAGAAAAGATGGTAGAAACTATAAATAATAAATTAAAGAAAACAGGAACTATTATGATGGTACATTGCACTTGTTTTAGTGATGATAGACAAGTTATGCAATATATGGGAGATAGATTAGGAAAAGAAGGATATAAAATTATATATGGAGCTGCTGATCACATTAATTTTAAAGAAAAACAAGCATATTGTATTTTAGATAATAATCAAGAAGAAATCGATTTGATTTTTAGATTTACTCCTTTAGAATGGCTTATTCAAATGAAACCACGCAGATGGGATGGATATTTTAATACTCATACTATTTCTTGTAATCATCCAATTGCTATATATGCACAAATCAAAAGATTTCCATTTGTTTGGAATGATTTAAAAAAAGCAAATATTGATATGGAAACATGGAAAACTTTATTACCAGAAACATTGGAAGTTAAGGATTTAGGAGAAAGACAAGGTTTTATTTATAAACCTGCATATGGCAGAGTAGGAGAAAGAATTTCCATAAAAGAAGCTTGTAAAGGTAATGAATACGAAAAAATTATTAAAGATGTAAAAAAACATCCAAAACAATATTTAGCACAAAAAAAATTCGAAAGCCTTCCAATAAAAGGAGAAGATGGAAAAGAATATCATGTTTGTTTAGGATCTTATATTATAGAAGGAGAACATGCTGGATATTATGCAAGAATAAGTGAATATCCAAGAATTGATTCTTATGCAGCAGATATTCCTGTATTAATTGAAAAATAGAGGTTAAAAATATGATAGGAAAAGAAATATACAAAATATATGCTCCTTATGCTACAAAATGGACTGAATGGATAAGACCAGTTCCTTTTGTGGCAATAGATACATTTAATAGAAAACCAATCTATAATTGGTTAGATAGAAAAGTAATGTTCATAAATCAATATGAAAAAGATACTGCTATATTCATAGATCTGCCTGGTAAGGAAAGTATAGAATTAGGTATAGGCTTAGCTCACATTGGATATAGGCCAATACCATTATTTAACGGAACAGATGAACAAATTGGTTCTCAAGCGACAACAGATACATATATAATTGAAAGTGCTTTGATAAATGGTAGTGAAAAATTAAAAAATATTTCACTAGCAAACAATGCAAATCCAGCTTTTTTATTGGATAGTTCACGTACTAATAGATATAGAGATAAAGAATCTATATTTGATAATAGTTGGGATTTGTATAAACAAGATATTCCAACATTCAAGTATTTTAAAGAAAATGGGATTTATAAAATAATTGTAGTAGGAAATACCATTCAACGAGATTTAAGAAAAATTTTTTTTGAATTTCAAGATGCAGGAATAGAAATCTATTTAACAGATTGCTATAAAACAGCAGAAAAAATTATATTGAAAAAGACATTAAAAGAACGTTTAGAGAAAGAAGAATTATAGAAAATGATAGAATTTAAAAATAGAATAGTACAATTTGGTTTTGGAGCAGTTGGCAAAAGTTTTTTTGAAAAAATCTCTAAAGAAATTAAATTTGATAAAGATAACTATTTTATAATATCTAGAGATAAACTAGAATATACTTTTTTTCTAGAGCTTGGTGGCAAAGTAGGAAACTTTATTGTAGCAGATATAAATAGGAAAAACTTTAAACAAATATTTTCGAAATATCTAAATGAGGAAGATCTATTAATAGATTTTGCTGATGGAGTTGGTACAAAAGATTTTGTAGAATGGTGTGCTTATAATAATGTAATGTATCTAAATACAGGGGAAACAGATTGGGATGATAATTGGTATAACATTTTCGAAGAAAATTTGAAAAAAAACGAATTGAGAGACAAATTAAAGCAAAATATCAATGCAAATAAATGCCCTATAGTATTACAACATGGCAATAATCCTGGATTAGTATCACACTTTGTGAAAGCTGGAGTTGAATATATAGTAAAAAAACAATTTAAAAATAATAAAAAATTAAACACATTACTAAAAGAAAATAAATTCAATGAAGTTGCTAAGGAACTTGACATAAAAGAAATTCATGTTAATGATAATGACAATCAAGAAGTGAAAGATAAATTTGATGAAAATAAGTTGTATAGTACATGGTCTATTGATTCATTTTTCTTTGAAATGCTAAGCGAAGCTACAGCTAATATTGGAACAAATGAACAAATAGATTATGAAAAAAAATGCAAAAAAATAGATTTTAAGAATGGTTTTTTAGAATTTAAAGATTTGGCTATAGATAAAGTAGGAAAAACTTATTATCCAAAAGGAAAATTCGAAGGTTTTTTAGTGCCTCATGAAGAAACTATTACAATTGCTAAATCTCTAGAAGTAAAAAATGGGAAAGAAGTTATTTATAGACCTACAGTTATGTTTTTATATTCTCCTTGCAATTTTGCAATAAAATATTTAAAAAGTGCTAGAGTAAATGATTATTTGAATCCTGATAGTACTAAACAGCAAAATATAAAAAATGAAATAATTAGAGGATTTAAATATCCTAAAAGAGCTGAGATATTATACAAAGAACAAATAAAAAATGGAACAGAATATGTTGGAATATTATTGCTAGGTAGTAAGTTCAAGCCAGTATGGATAGGAAATAGAATTGAAAAAAATTTTTTATACAAAGATAAGAAATCATCATTTTGGCAGACTCCAACAATTACTCCTGTAGCCATGTCTGCATTAGCCGCGACTTGTTGGATGATAACAAACAAAAATAGAGGAGGAATATATTTTCCAGATGATATAAATGAATATAAAGAAATAATTAATTTTGCAGAAAAGTATATTTCTAAAACAATTTATAAAACATTTAGTACGAAGAAAATAGAAAAGGAATTGGATATTAATCTAAATAATTTACAACTTAAAGATATAATAAGTTAAAAGAAGAGTAAGTCATAAATACTCTTCTTTTATAATATTAGTCTATAATTAATGGCCTCCGCCACCACCGCCGCCTCCGCGGCCGCCACCACCATAACCATGTCCGCCAAATCCGCCTCCTCTTGAAGAGGTATGTATTGAGCGTCCGAATGATCTAGATGTTCTATGGAAACTGCTTGAATGAATATAGCAATGATGATTTAATATTGGACTACTATTAATATTTAATTCTATAGCATGAATTTTTATTGCTTTAATCACTTTTTCAGAAATCCCAAAAGCAGTTGCATAAATTAAATATTTTTCCCATAATACTAAATCATGAACTTCTTTTTCATTCATTAAAGTATCACTATTTAAGAAATTATATAATCCATACCATTTTGCTTGCTCATTTGCACCATATTGTGTAAATAGAACTGCATTACTTGCTTTTGTTGTTAGATAAATATATTTCCACAAACAAACAACACCTAGAATTGTATATGCTCCAAAACTTAATGCCATAGGAGTAAAATAAGAAATTCCATTTACAAGAAGTAATAAAATCAATCCCCATGTTAAACTTGTTTTTGCACTTTTATTAAGTTCTTTTTGAGGAATATCATAATTTGTTTCTTGGAAATATCCTTGTATAACACCACTTTCTAAAGCGGGTTTCTTTTCAATATCTTTTACAAAAGCATTTGTATATTCATAATCATTATCTATACGACTTTGTAATTGATTAATAGTAATTGAATTATTATAAGTTCTAGAATGTCTTTCTAATAATTCAAAATATAGTCTTTCTGAAGTAGTAAGCTCTTCTAAAGGACAACCAATATTTTCATTTATTGTTGTATATATATGATCTTGAGAGCCATCATCATCTAAATCAAAAGTTGTATAAGTGGTACGCAATGGTTCTATAGAAATTACTGTATTAAAGTTATCCCAATCCTTAGATTCATCTAATTTACTAATCTTTACATATTGCTTCCTTACTAAGCTAAGTAAAACCGCTGCATATTCTTCTTGTTTTTCTTTATTTTCATTAAATGGATCTTTCATAAATACTAATTCAGAAGCAAAGATAGGGTCTAGGTCGCTTGGTATTTCTCTAAAATATTCATAATCAGTTTCAGGTTTGTATAAATTGTATTTTTCTTTAATTTTTTTATATTTCTGTTTTGAATTATTGATTATTAAAACAGAAACAATAATAGAAGTTATTAGTAATATAGTTTTATATGTATTGAATTTTTTATTTTGTGTTTCATAATATTCATTTTCTGCAATACATTCATCTAATGCATTATCATATGTATAATAATTGTTTGGCGCATATTTGGTAAAAATGTGCTTGTCTTTACCATATGAAAGTAGACAAAATTCAAGATATCGATTATGATAATTAAATTTTAAATCAGATTTATCTAAATTAGTTGAAAAGGTATGATATCCTGGATTAATAGTTTTAGATTCAGAATAAGGAAGTCTACTATTTGCAGTTCCAAAAGTATAAGCATGATATGTAGATGGCATTATATTATTTGGAATTAGAATTTGTGCTTTATATGAATTTAGCTTAGTAATTGTGTTTCCAGAATACATACTTAAATATAATTCAGAACAATCCTTATATTTTAGAGCCGCATTGTTCATTGAGTATACAATTTTAAAAGTCATTTTTTCTCTATATGTCCAAGGGATATATATTAACAACGACTCATCATTATCAGGATATCTTCCAGATCCTTT
>CAKPJR010000024.1 GCA_934162925.1 uncultured Clostridia bacterium
GCGGGGGAATACCCGTGAGCTTGGAGACCATTGTTTTTAAAATTAATATGTTATCTTATTTAATTAATCTAACAAAATTAAAATATGAAAAATTCCAAAAATTGCTCAAAACAAAGCGACTTTAGTCGCCCTTTGTTCTCGCCGATTTGAGTTTCCGAATGAAATGAGGAAATCTCAAAGGCAATAGCGATTATATCATTTTTATATACTAGGAAATGAGAAATTTCCTAGTATATAAGAAAGGCATTTTGCTAAGTATGCCTTCGAAGAAAGTGCAAAATACATGCACTCGCTTTGCTCTGGCAGAGCTAAGGAAGCCTAACCTTGTTGTATACGCAAAAATCTTCGATTTTTCCTATACAATAAAAAAGAATAGCTAATTGCTATTCTTTTATAAATTTATTCATATTAATTTAAAATATTCTTCTAGACATTCTATTAATTCACTTGTTTTTTCTATTTTATTTATTCTATCTCGCATTATGCTGGAATCTCTTAAATTTTTTATGTACCAACAAATATGTTTTCTCATTTCTCTTATTGCAATGTATTCTCCTTTTTCGTTAATTGCTAAGTCAAGATGTTCTTTTATTATATTTAGTTTTTGTTCTTTTGTTATTTCATCTCTTTCTTCGCCTGCTAATTCTTTTATAAGATTATGTATAAACCACGGATTTCCGTAAATTTGCTCTGCCTACCATTATTCCATCTACGCCTGTATATTCAAACATCTTTTTAGCATCTTCTGCAGTTTTTATATCACCATTTCCTACTAAAGGTATTTTTATATTTTCCTTTACTTTCTTTATAATTTCTAAATCCACATGTCCGTGAATAGTATTCTTCTCTAGTTCTTCCATGTATTGTAATAGCAGATGCTCCAGCTTCTTCTATTATTTTTGCAATTTCTACTGCATTTATATTTTTGCTATCCCAACCCTTTCTTATTTTTACTGTGACTGGTTTGTCTGTATTTTTCACTACATTTTTTACTATATCTTCTACTAATTTTGGTGATAGCAAAAGTTTGCTTCCATCTCCATTTTTTACTACTTTAGGAGCAGGACACCCCATATTTATATCTATTATATCAGCATCTTTAGAAATTTTATTAGCAGTCTCTCCCATTATTTCTGGTTCACTTCCAAATATCTGAAAAGCTATTGGTCTTTGCTCTCCTTCTGTATTTAAAAGCGTTTCTGTTTTTTTATCATTATAATGTAAAGCTTTACTACTTACCATTTCTGTATATACTAATCCTGGATTACTGCACTTTTTACATATTGTTCTAAATGGCAAATCTGTGATTCCTGCCATTGGAGCAAGTAATATATTATTTTCTAATTTTATATTTCCAATATTTAATTCATGTATATACATTTTATTCCTTTCTATTCTATAAACAAATTCTTTTGCCTCTTGCTACTAATATTTAATAATAAGCCTATTAAAATGAAATTGGTTATAAATGATGTACCTCCATAACTAATAAATGGTAATGGTACTCCTGTTATAGGCAAAAGACCTATTGTCATTCCTATGTTCTCTACTACATGGAATAAAAATATTCCGCACTATCCCCATTGCTATATATGAGCCCAAGTCATCTCTTGCAGTTTTGGCTACATTTATTGCCTTTGTAATTAATATTACATATATTACTATTATTAAGCTACATACAACAAAGCCTAATTCTTCTCCTATCATTGAAAATATAAAATCTGTTGTTTTAGGATATAGAAAACCTAAATGAGTTTGAGTTCCTTTTAACCATCCCATTCCAAACAGTTTCCCAGCTCCTATTGCTATTTTAGATTGTATTATATTATATCCAGCACCTCTTGGATCTATATTAGGATTTAAATATACATCTATTCTGGCTTTAGCATGTTCGGGTAATATAAAAAAGTACATAAGTGGAACAGTTATAAGTAGTATTGCAAAAGATATTATTATGTATTTTTTATCTATTCCTGATACGTATAGCATTAGAACTAAAGATATTATATACGCTATTGCAGTTCCATAGTCTGGTTGTATAGCAATTAATATAATTGGTAGCACAACAGCACTTAATATAATTGCTAATTTTGATAATTTATTTATTTCTTTTTTGGATTTCTTTTGAATATTAACGATTACATAACTTAAAAATATTATTATAAATACTTTTCCAAGCTCTGCTGGTTGAAATGCAAAAAAGCCAATATTAAACCAGCTTGTAGCTCCATTAATTGGTTTTGTAAACAGTACTGCTACTAATAATATTATTAGCGTTCCATAAAGATATGGTGAGATTCTAGCTATTACATTATAATCTATACTCATTACTGCAATCATTATTGGTATGCTTATTAATATCCATATACATTGTTTTTTGAATTCGTATAACTCTGAATTAATTGTTGCGCTATAAAGAGCTACTAGTCCTATTATTACTAGTAAAACTACGCATATTAAAATTCCCCATTCTGTGTTTTTTATAGCTCTTTTATTCATTTTTACCTCTCTTATAAAAAGCAAGTATTTAATTACTTGCTTTTTTTACTTACTTTCTTAGAAGCACTTTTTTTGTTTTGTGTATTTTTATTAGTCTGTTCTTTTTTTACTTCGTTTATACTTTCACTTTTTTCTTTAGGTTCTGCTTTTTCTTCTTCCTTTTTTGGCTCATCTTTCTGCTCTACTTGTCCATTTTTCTCTTCTTTTTTATCTTCTTCTTTTTCCTCTTTACTTTCTTTTCCCTCTATTTTTTCTTCTTTTTGTTCTTCTTTGCTTTCTTTATTTTCTTCTTTATTCTCTTCTTTTTTTATGTTATTTTTTATATTTACTATTGGAATATTAGCATAAAGTGAAGGTGCACCCTTTGTCCCATCTTCTGCTATTTCATTTGTTAATCTAACATCTATGGCAGATTCCTCAACTTCTATATATTTTTTTATTACCTCAATAATTTCTTGCTTCATTAATTCCAAAAAATCAGCTGAAACATTTGCTCTATCTTGCATTAATACTAGATGTAGTCTTTCTTTTGCAGTATCTTTGCTATGAGTAGTTTCTTTTGCCTCTGATTTCATTAATTTTTTAAAAAAATTTGCGATACTTTCAAACATCTTTTATCCCTTCCTAAAGCATATTTTTTTTATTTCTTTTATTTCTTTTTAAACCAACTTTTTATTTTAGCCCAAAAGCCTTTTTCTCTTCCTGGTATAGTTACTTCTATGTTTTCTCCTAAAACTCTTCTTGCAATTTCTATATATGCCTTACCAGATGGAGCTTTTTTATTTTTTATTACTGGCTCTCCTTTATTTGTTTGAGTTATTATATATTCATCATCTGGAACAACACCTATTAAGTCTACAGACAATAAATCTACAATATCTTCTACTTCCATCATTTCGCCTTTTTTAACCATATTAGGTCTTAATCTATTTACTATTAATTCTGGATTTTTTATTTCTGAGCTTTCTAGTAATCCTATTATTCTATCCGCATCTCTTATTGCAGATATTTCTGCTGTTGTTACAACTATTGCTCTATCAGCTCCTGCTATTGCATTTTTAAATCCTTGTTCAATTCCTGCTGGACAGTCAATTAATATATAATCGAATTCTTCTTTTAACTTTTTTGTTAGTTCTTTCATTTGTTCTTCATTTATAGCTGTTTTATCTCTTGTTTGAGCTGCTGGAAGTAAAAAAAGCTCTTCAAACCTTTTGTCTTTTATTAATGCTTGTCTTAATTTGCATTTTTCTTCTACAACATCTACTATGTCATATACAATTCTATTTTCTAGTCCCATAACAACATCAAGATTTCTAAGTCCAATATCTGTATCTACTAATACTACCTTTTTCCCAGCTTCTGCAAGACTTGAACCTAAATTTGCTGTTGTTGTTGTTTTTCCTACTCCGCCTTTTCCTGATGTTATAACTATTACTTCTCCCATTGGTTAATTTCCTCCTCAAAACAAAATAACTGTATTTTTCAATACAGTTATTTTATAATTTTTTAGCAAAAAAGTCAATGTATAATGCTAAATTAATGATTTCCGTAAGATTTATTGTTGTACTTGCAATTCATTTTTTTCTATTTTTTCTTCCAAGTTTATATCTAAATTTATGTTTTCTTTTACTATTAACGTCTCTGTTTTATCTTCATATCCATCTTTTGTTGCAATATAAACAACTTTGCTATTATATGGAACTATAATAGGATTTTGAAATTCCACTTTTTCTTCATTAACTGTCAAACTCAGATTAGCATCTTCTGGAGTTATATTTATATTTAACCTGCAATTTCCTCCATACTCATTTTTATTTGAATATGTATGTTTTATATTTTCTTCTGAATTAAGTATTTTTATTTCATGACCATTGCCTTCAAAGTTTCCTACTATTTTTGTGTTTTTCCCTATTGGAATCCAGTTTGAACTTTCATCAAATACATTTTCATATTTGCTTGCATAAACTTCATCATTAAATTCTATGTCATTCATTAATAAATATATTGTATTGTTATTTTCTTCTTCACTTTTTGGGTTGTCTTTATTAGCTGGGAATTTGTAAAATTTCCCATTTATACTTATTGTTTGGTCTTCTTCACTATTTCCAATAGTAAGCAATTGTTCTGGTGTATATATTGGTATTATATTATTATTACTAAAATACCCATTATAAATCTCATCCATATTATAATTTTCATATATACTCTTAGTTTGAGCAATAATTTCTTTTTGTGCTTGTACTTTATTTGCTATTATTACATATGAGCTAATTAGAAAAGAAAGCATAAATAGTACAGAAACAAGTACTAATATTGTTATAGCACCACTCTCACTTTTTATATTTCTCATTAGTTACCTCCAATAAAATCTAATTTTATTATACTGTAATACTTTTTCAAAAACAATAGATTTTTTGTTTTTTCTTTAGTTACACATTAATTAGATAAATTGTAATTTGTGTGAGAGAACCCTCCGTCAAACCTTCGGTTTGCCACCTCCCTTAAATAAGGGAGGCAAGGTCTTGGCCCCATTATCTAAGGGGGCTGTCGGCGTAGCCGACTGGGGGTTCTTTTAATACAATATATTTTGAAACATTGTAGGGGCAGGCCCTGTGTCTGCCCGAAAAAATCAATTGCATATATCCGAAAACAATTTCATTTCAATGTGTTTTGCGTTTTTGGGCGGACACAGGGCCCGCCCCTACACCTCTCACATCCCACATCATACAGTACACATCTATTTAACAAATTCCAATTTCTTTGATTAAAATACCAGATTTAGGAAATGATATTATAAAAGGAGATTTTGTATGTATGAATATAAAAAAAAACAAAGCAAATTTAAAAGAATATTTCTAAATTTTATTTTAATTATAATTGTTGTTGCTGCAAGTATATTTATTTATGATATGTATACAAATATTGATGTGTATTCAGCAGAAGAAGAGGAAAATAAAGCAATAAAATTATCTTCAAATAAAAGTGACGTACAATTAGATGAAGAGGATGCAACAAAAGTTTTGGAAAAAACAATTAAATGTGTTGTTGGAATTTCAAAAATAAAAAATACAGGTAGTTCTATATTTTTAAATAACAGCACCTCGGAACTAGGACTCGGAACTGGAATGATTGTGTCTGAAAATGGTTATATATTAACAAATTGGCATGTTGCAGGAAATAAATATAGTAATTGTTATGTAACATTAGATAACGGCAGTGTGTATAATGGAAATGTAATGTGGGCAGATAGCGATTTGGATTTAGCAATTATAAAAATATCAGCATCTAATTTGAATTATATAAGTTTAGGGGATTCAGACAATATAAAAATAGGTGAAAAGACTTATGCCATAGGTAATCCTATAGGAGTTGAATTTCAGAGAACAGTTACATCTGGGATAATAAGTGGTGTAAATAGAACAATAAAAATAGAAGAAGACAATGAAGCTTCATATATGGAAGACTTAATACAAACAGATGCAACCATTAATCCAGGAAATAGCGGAGGTCCATTAATAAATACTAAAGGAGAAGTTATAGGAGTAAACTCAATAAAAATAAAAGAAGCAGAAGGAATTGGATTTGCAATACCTATAAATATTATAAAACCTATTCTAGAAAGCTTTTCTGTAAATGGAAATTTTGAAGAGGCGTATTTGGGATTATTTGCGTATGATAAAGAGGTTATCCCATATTTAGATAATAGCATCAATTTTGATTCTGGAATTTATATAGCTCAAATTTCTGTAGATGGACCAAGTAAAACATCAGGCTTGAAAGTAGGAGACATTATAACTAAAATAGACAATATATCTATAAATAAGATGAGTGAACTTAGAAATTATATTTATACTAAAAAAATAGGAGATGAAGTTAGTTTAACAATTTTAAGAAACAAAAAAGAAAGAGTTGTAAAAATAAAACTTGGAAAAAAATCGTAGTATAAGTTGATGTTAATCCCAATATATAAAGACTTGCTGAAAAAAATTTAAAAGGATAGGATTAAAAGCAATATAAGCATTAGCTTGTGTCACTCTAGTAGTAGCTACTAACAAAAGAGAAATGACAGGTTTTATAAATGATGAAATTGGAGCTTTAGTAGATGTAGAAGACGATGTTATGCTAGAAAGAGAAATATCAAAATATTAAATGAAGAGAAAGATATTTGATAGAATAAAACTAGCAAATTATGTGAAAAATAATTATTCAGAAAAAGTTGTTATTAATGATCTAATAGATATTTACAAAGAGACAATAAATAAAAAGCGAAATTTGCTTGACAATAATAGGAAAAATAATGTAAAATAAATAAAAATAATAATGCGATAGTACAATGCAAAGCTGTACAGGATTACTATTAGAGATTAAGGGTCATTGGCTGAAAGCCCTTTTTAGAAAACAGTACAAAGTGAAACACATTGGAGCATATTTTAATAGAGTGAAGAGTTACATTTGGTAATTCTTAAGTTAGGGTGGTACCGCGGAGTTATATTCGTCCCTGCAATTTTAGATTGCAGGGGCTTTTTGCATTTTGTAATTAAAATAATTGGAATGGAGGAGTTTATATGGAAAGAATTCAAATTAAAGAAATCTTTAAAAACCAAAAGGACTATATTGGAAAGGAAGTTAGTGTTTGTGGCTGGATTAGACAGATAAGAGATTCAAAGAAACTTGGATTTATAGAATTAAATGATGGTAGCTTTTTTAAATGCATTCAAGTTATTTTTGAAGAAGATAAAATAAGCAATTTTAAAGATGTTGCAAAACTAAGTATAAGTTCAAGCATTTTAGTAAAGGGAGATTTAGTAGAGACACCAGAAGGAAAACAACCTTTTGAAATTCATGCAAAAGAAATAGAAATTTTAGGAGCATCAGATTTAGATTATCCAATTCAAAATAAAAGACACACATTTGAGTATTTAAGAACAGTTGCACATTTAAGGCCTAGAACAAATACTTTTATGGCAGTATTTAGAGTGAGATCTTTAGTTGCATATGCAATTCATAAATTTTTTCAAGAACAAGGATTTGTGTATGTTCATACTCCATTAATAACAGGAAGTGACTGTGAAGGTGCAGGAGAAATGTTTAAAGTAACAACTATGGATTTAGATAACATTCCAAAAAACGAACAAGGAAAAGTTGATTATACACAAGATTTCTTTGGAAAATCAGTGAATTTAACTGTTAGTGGACAACTAAATGGAGAAATGTTTGCCACAGCATTCGGAAATATTTATACATTTGGACCAACATTTAGAGCAGAAAATTCTAACACTCCAAGACATGCAGCAGAGTTTTGGATGATTGAACCAGAAATGGCTTTTGCAGATTTAAGTGATAATATGGATGTAGCAGAAGCAATGGTTAAATATATTATAAAATATGTAATGGAAAATGCTCCAGAAGAAATGGAATTCTTTAATAAATTTATAGAACCAGGATTAATAGATAGACTAGAAAATGTTGTTAATAATGAATTTGAAAGAATAACATATACAAAAGCAATAGAACTATTAACTCCATATAAAGACCAATTTAAATATCCAGTATTTGTTACAGACTATCCAGCAGGAGTAAAAGCATTTTATATGAAACAAAATGCAGATGGAAAAACAGTTGCAGCAGTAGATTTGTTAGTACCAGGAGTTGGAGAAATTATTGGAGGTAGTCAAAGAGAAGAAAACTATGAGGTACTAATAAATAAAATTAAAGAACAAGGGATGAATGAAGAAACATATAAAGCATATCTAGATACAAGAAAATATGGAACAGTTGTACATTCAGGGTTTGGTCTAGGATTTGAAAGAATGGTAATGTATTTAACAGGAATGTCTAATATAAGAGATGTAATTCCTTTCCCAAGAACTACAGGAAATGCAGAATTTTAATTTAAAATTAAAAACAGATTAAACAATATAAATGATTTAATCTGTTTTTTTTATATACTAGAAAATTTCTCATTTCCTATAAATTAAATTTTAATTAATATTACACCAAGAATTGTTAATAAGCTAATAAACAATTTATAATAAAATGTTTTTTTATCTTTATCTATAAAGTATTCATAGATTGTATTAAAAATAATAGTTAAAGTTAAAAGCGGTGCTACAACAGATACATCACCATATTCATAAGCTTTAACAGAAGAAATAAGCATAATGCACCATGAAAAACTAACTAATAAAAATTTTTTCTTATTATATAAATTAAATTCATTTTTTAAATCTTTTATAGAAAGTTTACTAAATACTTTAATTATAAATGCTGGTATTAGTACAGTGAAAACAGTATAAATACCAATATTGAAGTTTTTTGCTATATTTACATTAATAAACATTGCGACAGCAAATAAAAAGTTTGAAATTACTGACATTATAAAATATCTATTAAATTCAAATTTACCAGATTTATTTAGAGACAATAGAAAATTTGATGCAATTATTAAAATTATACCAAAAATTCTTTTAATTACAAAATCTTCTTTAAGGAATATAAATCCAAATATTACTAAAAATACAGTAGATAATTGTTTTAACATACTAAAAGTGGAAGGATCAAGACCATATCTAGCCTCTATATTTAATCTATCTGTTACTGCATAAATAATAGTAACTATTCCTACGATAAGATAAACCGTTCCATCACTAGGAAGTTTAAAAGCAAAAAATGGAGATAATATTAATGCAAAAATAGCTGTGAAAAATTCTAATAAAATAGTTAATGCTGAGGCATTCTTCATTTTTCTATTTACACTTTTAAAACCTTGAGCAAAAAAAACAGCAAAAATTAAATATATAATAATCCATAAAATATAATTCAAAGTTGTTACCTCCAATTATAGTGTTAACAATTTTTCAATTATAATTTATAACAGTAAAAATTAAATGTGTCAAGAAAAACATAAATAGACAAAAACCAAAAAATTGCTATTCTATATGAAATGTAGTATAATATAAGCATAGATTTACATAAATCTATATTGACTCTTAATAATAATTTATAAGGAGGATGAAAATCTATGGCAAAAGAGTCTGAAAGGGCAAAACTCATGAAACAAAATTTCATGGAATTGCATAATCGGGGATTAACTATTCCTGAAATTGCTGAAAGTTATGACTTGTCAAAGATTACTGTTTACAGAAACTTGCAAACAGTTGCAGATGAAAATGGAGTTAGCAGAGAAAGCTTGCTTCAAATTATAAGGATGCCAACTGACAAAGCATATGCCAGAGAAGCTAAAAAAGTAAGTGTTGATGTTCAACAACTTAAGGAGGAGTTCAAAAAAGCAAAAAGCTCGATAACGTTTTTGATTGAAATTATTGACCAAACATTAGAACAGGAGAATGAATAATGAATATGCAAAAGAAAATTACAACAAGGGATATACACTTTGCATTGAAGAAAAGGGACAGCATCGATTGTCTAATCAAAAAATTTCAATTTTTGGATAAAGAAGAATTGTATGAAGCGATTCGAAAGATTACGCCGATAGGTGCTGATGATCTTATTCGAAAATTAGAAACGAGACAAAGGTCAAATGAGCGACAAGGCAAACCTGCAAAACAAAAAGACATTCAGCCAGTGCAAAAACTAACTGAAAAAGACAATGTAACAGAAAAAGTTCCTTGCCAAGAAACAGTTGATGAGAAAAGTCAATTAGAAACTGGAAAACATCATGCAAATGCGTTGGCAAGTCTTGATCAAATGAAAGAAAAAGAGAGGGAATTAAGTTCATCTCTTTGTGAGCTTGAGTCAAGACATAAAAGCCTTATGTCCATAAGAAGAGAGTTGGTAAAGAAACTCGAGAATTCGCGTAAGAAACTGAATGAAATTCAAGAGATGTTGAATGAACAAGAAACAAATGTTACCGATTTATATGGTCAGTACAATGAATGTGCTAAAAAAATGGGGGACATTAATCAAAAATGCAATGTTCGTAAAGAGTTACTTGAAGAAATCAGAGTTAAAATTAAAAATCTTGAAAAGGTTACGATTTTAATTTATGAGAACGGAACACTAGAAGTGGAAAATGCGGATATTCCTACAATTTCTGAGGAAAAGCTTTCTTTTGAGCTTGGAAACTTAATTGGAATTCCAGAAGCAGGAGAAATCACTATCAATGAACTTAAAACTATTGCAAAGTTAAAAGAAATGGTAAAGGTTTATAATGAAAATGGCTATACATTTGAATTTATATTTGAAAGTGTAAAACTTCAGGATTTCTGGGAAACTGTAACAAGGTAAACACAGAATCTCTTTTGCAAAAGAGTATGCCCGAGGATATTATCCATGGGCATATTTTTTTACTGAATAGGAAAAATGCTATAATCACTATTGCCTTTGGGATTTCCTCATTTTATTCGGAAACTCAAATAGGCGAGAAGAGAAGTGTTGCAAAGATAATCTTCTTGTTTTTTTATAGAAAAAAAGTTTAGGAACAATTATAAAATTGCTCCTAAAACTAATATTCCAATATTATCATTATAAATTTCATTAAATTGACTAATAGGAAGAGGATTCTCACCAAGACCTGCTTCTATTGTATATCCAGGTCTTCTATACTCTTGTAAGAACCAGTCTTTGTATCCAGCAAAGCTAGAGTTGTAAGGAACTTCACTTAGAGCATAGCCACTAACTTGTGCAAAAATTTCACCAATTTGCATAGCTTCTTGAGTAGCATAATTTTGAAATTGCCAGTAAATTTCTTTGCCTTGAGTATGATAAGCAAGTATTAATCTAAAGTTATGAAGTCTAGTAAAATTATATATAGCAATAGCTTCTGGGGCTACTAAAGGTTCAGAACCTACATAATCTCGCGGAGCAGGGGAAGTAAAACCTTGTGCAAATTTAATTCTTTTAGCTTCTTCCCAACCAGCTGGGAATTGTAAGTTTAAGTCAATTCCACGAATATTAGCTTTCCAACCACTAGGAAATGGAATAGAAGGGTAGTTATTTGCAATAGTTTTAGCACTATTATATATACTAGAATTAGGCTTTGTCTGACCAGTAACCAAATTTACTCCATCTGGATTACACATAGGAACAATATATATAGAGGTATCATTAAAAATATTTCTAACGTTGTATCCAAATAAAGTTGAATTATTAACTAATGCTAAACAAAAATTTTCTACAAACTTCATAAGCAAAGGAGAAGTAATCCATTCATTTGCATGTATAGAAGCACTATAAAAAACTTCTGTATTACCAGTTCCAAGTCTTATGTATGGAATAGAATTATTAAGAACACTAGACCCAATCGAACCTATTTCTAAAAATGGATATATACTAGAAAGTGCATTAATATTGAGTTGCAATATATTTGCACTATAACTTATATTTGTAGGAACAATATTTCCAAAAGGAACTGTAATTTGCTGACCTATTTGCAAATTATTGGGTGAAATACCAGGATTTGCAACAATAATTCTATTCACTGTTGTAGAAAAACTATTTGCGATACTATGTAATGTGTCACCCTGTTTTATGGTATATGAAGTTCTGCCATTTATATATGGAAATAGTGCATCCCAAGTAGAAGAGCCAACAACTCCATCTGGAGTTAATCCAAAATTTCTTTGAAATCTTCTAACAGCAACTTGTGTTAAAAGACCAAAATTACCATCTATATTTCCAGAATAAAACCCTAATTTCATTAAAGTACTTTGCAACAATTCTACTATAGGACCAGTTGAACCTAAACTTAATGTTTCCATTTAATCACCTAAAATATAATATTATGAAATAATAAAATTTATGATATAATACGTATGATAAATTGTAATTTGCTTAACTTTTTATTTGCTCTATGTTAAACGAGCTATAAATTTAAACTGCCTCATTCTTTGTCGGATTAATGAAAAATTTATTTTTCATTAATTTGTTCAAAGATAACACTATTAATTTTTACAAACAATG
>CAKPJR010000025.1 GCA_934162925.1 uncultured Clostridia bacterium
ATTTATAATATCTCAATATGGGGGACCAGATGGAGAACTTGCAGCTTCACTTAGATATTTATCTCAAAGATTTGGAATGCCAGATCAAAAATCTAAAGCTATATTAAACGATATACGGAACTGAAGAACTTGCTCACCTTGAAATGGTAGGAACAATCGTTCATCAACTAACAGATGGATGCTCAGCAGAAGAATTAGAAAAAGCAGGACTTGGAGCATATTACACTGATCATGGAGTTGGAGTATATCCACAAGCTGCTGCTGGATTTCCATTTACTGCTTCTGTATTAGCTGTAAAAGGCGACCCAATTGCAGATTTACAAGAAGATTTAGCTGCTGAGCAGAAGGCAAGGGCGACATATGAAAAATTAATAGATTTATGCAAAGATGATCCAGATGTATTAGATCCGCTTCGCTTTTTAAGAGAAAGAGAAGTAGTTCATTTCCAAAGATTTGGAGAGGCATTGAGAGGAGTTCAAGATAAATTAGCAGAACGAAAAATTTATATGAATAACTGCAATAATAGATAAAGAATGTAGGGGTGGTTGAAAATAACGACCCCTACAATATATCGTAAAAGTTGCCTTAAATCTTTGGCAAATCTATATTATACTTCTAATTTTTTCTATAATCATATTTAATGCAACTATATTATATCCGCCTTCTGGAACTATAATATCTGCATATTTTTTACTAGGTTCAACAAATTGTTCATGCATAGGCTTTACTGTTGTACAATATTGTGTTACAACAGAGTCTAAAGAACGACCTCTCTCTTTAACATCTCTTAAAAGCCTTCTAATAAAACGAATATCAGCGTCTGTATCAACAAAAATTTTTATATCCATCATATCTCTTAATTCTTTATTTTCAAATATTAAGATTCCATCTACAATTATTACTTTTTTAGGGATTACTTCAACTGTGTTTTTTTCTCTTTGGTGTTCAACAAATGAGTACTCAGGTCTATTTATTTTATTACCTTTTTTTAATTCTTTTAAATGCTCAATTAAAAGATTGGTTTCAAAAGCATCTGGATGATCATAATTTAATTTAGTTCTCTCTTCAAATGGCATATCATAATGACTTTTATAATAGTAATCATGAGAAATCATTGTTATATTATGTGCAAATTCTTTTTTTATATTTTCTGCAAGAGTGCTTTTACCGAGACCCAGTTCCTCCAGCAATTCCAATTATAATAGGTTTTAATTCCATTTATATAACCTCCAATAAATTATTAAATATATTTTAAAATATATTTTTGATAAAATCAATAAAAATACCAAAATATATAACATAATTAGACATATTGATTTGATTTTTATCTTAAACCATAGTATAATAACCCGTGATGCGGGTATAACCTGTATATATTTTTTTCACTAATTAGTGAGAGGAGAATCCTCTAACTTTTTAGTTTTACATATATAAGTATATCATCAATAAAAGTCTTAAGGAGGAGTGCTCATGAGAATGTTTAATAAGTATTAACCTTTGAAAGCCTATAACTATGAAGGAGTGACACTAACTATGAATTTTACTACTTGTTATGAGGGAACTAATTTGCTGAGTATTTCATACTGCAATAGAAGTTTAAAAATGCTTGACAATAAGAGAAGTAATTTGTTGTATGCTAGAAGCAATTGTACTTCAATGCAAGAGGTAGTAAAAAGCCGGGAATTTGCGACAGTAGATAATAAGATTTCCTCTTATAAAAGCATAAGAGAAAAGCTTGAAAATGATTTTAAAAAAGCAAGTGAGTATGAATTAATCGATTTTGTCGTAGATCAAATGATTCATAAAGTAGAGGAATCTAAAGCTACAAGAATATCAATTTCATTCTTTCCTGAAAGCGAATATACTGTAAAAATTGAAATTAATAACATTTTTTCAACAGAACTTACACTTAGAAAAAAAGTTTTTGAAATTTTGCGGTGTTCTAATGAAGGTCATATTGATCGCATGGAAGAAAACAAAGTTTTAAGTAAATTTAAATCAACAGCTTTCTTGAAAGAAATTGAGGATATAATAGGTAAGACAATTAGAACTAAATTACCTAACGTTTCATTCTTAATAAGCAAATTCGGTTATTAAACATTTTTCAGAGAAAGGAGTATCTAAAAATTAGGTACTCCTTTTTAAATATTGACAAATTTGTTATATTAAATATAATAAAATAGAAAAGAGGTAGGGTTATGATTTTAGAAGGACAAATTGTAAAAGGAATGGGAAAAGCAAAGAAATTTATAACAATGATGAATAAGCCTTTTTATAGTAAAACTGGAATTACACTATTTCCAGGTACTTTAAATATAAAATTAGTTAAGCTGTATAATTTATCTATAGATTACATAATTAAGGCAGAAGAATATGGTGGAAGTTTTAATGTTCAAATACAAAAATGTAAAGTGTTACAAGAAGATGCATATATAGTCAGATCAGAAAAAAACACAGCTGACAAAGGAGACTATAAACAAGATGTTATAGAAATTGTTTCTAATGTTAACTTTAGAGACAAATATAGCTTAAAAGATGGAGATTTAATAAAAATAGAAATATAGTAAAAATAAAAAATATATAACTACAAATAAACATAAAAATTATTGAAAAATAAAATATAATGTGATAACATTATTTCATAATAGAAAAAATCACAAAAGAAAGGATGAAAAACAAATGGTAAAATTAAGAACTATGCACACAAATTCCAATGGTATAACCCTAATTGCTTTAATAATAACAATAATAGTAATGTTAATATTAGTTGGAGTAACAATTACAGTAGCATTAAATGGAGGGCTATTTGAGAGTGCAACCAAAGCAGCAACAGAAACAAAAAAAGAAACAGAAAAAGAACAATTATTATCAGCAGTAGTAGGAGCAATAGGAACAGATGGAAAAGTAGATTCTACAAAAATATCACTACCAGATGGATTTCAAAAAGATGATAGCAAATCAACAGAAACAAAATTAGTAGTAAAAGGAAAAGAAGGAATATACTGGGAAGTAAATTTAAACACTGCAGCAATAGAACCATATAATGATTCAAGTACAGGAACAACAACATATACATTTACAATAGGTGATATTGCAAATGTAGCGACATTTGAAGATGGATATATAAAAATAAAATCGGAAGATTTTTGGCCAGACAACATATCAAATGACTTAAAAAGTAGTAAAACTGCACACCCTGTATATCCTGATATGATGAATGTGTATAATAATGTAAGTTGTTCAGATTCTACAATTCCTAATATGAGCAGTAATGATCCTGAACAATCTATATCTAGAGGATATGTATTATGGGAAATGGGAAATGAAATATGGCTTGCTGTAAAATTAAGTGAATCAGAATCTAGCTCAGAATTTATAGATGAAACAAATTTGGAAAATTATAAAGACATATCTTTTACAATATCAATGTAATATATTTAATTAGTAGCGAATGGACTTTACTTCCATTCGCTATTAATTTTGGAAAGGAATATTGAATATGACAAAAAAATATTACAAATACTGTAGGGGCTATGTGTCCGCCCAAACCAAATCATTACTAGAGCAATTTCTTTGAAGGCGAGCGATTAAAATCTCCCCTACAATTTTTGCAATAGATTTTGCATTCCGGGTGAATTCAGGACAGTCTCCAAAATCCCCAAACTTGGTGATTTTGAGGGACAGTCCCTAGAATTCCCCCTCACACAAATTACAATTTTTAGTTCTAAAATTTTTTAAACAGCATATATATATTTAAGGACAAGTATTATATAAGGAGTATATATGCTAAATTCTAATATAATTAAATATTTTCCAGATGAAATTTCCCAAATTATAAATGAATATTTTACGCAAGATGAAGAAGAAAAAAACAAAGCAATAGAAGAAATAAGATTAAGAGTGGACAGGCCTATACAATTAAAATTTAATAAGTTTGAAAAAATTTTACAAAAAAATGTATCTCAAGAATCCATTTTAAGAACAATTCAATATGTATGTGATAATTCTATTTATTCTTATCAAAATCAAATATGTGAAGGCTTTATAACTGTAAGAGGAGGACACAGAATAGGAAGAATTGTGTAATTGAAAATAATAAAGTCTCAAATATAAATTACATATCTAGTTTGAATTTTAGAGTTGCTAAAGAAATAAAAGGGGCTAGCAACAAATTATTAAAATATGTTTTGGATTTAGAAAAAAATAATATATATACCACATTAATTGTTTCACCACCGGGAGTACGGAAAGACTACAATTCTTAGAGATTTAATTAGAAAAATAAGTACAGGTATAGAAAAGTTAGAATTCAAAGGAATAAATGTTGGATTAGTTGATGAAAGAGGAGAAATTGCAGCAATGTATAAGGGGATTCCTCAAAATGATGTAGGAATAAGGACAGATGTACTTGATAATATACCTAAAGCAATAGGAATGAGAATGCTTATAAGATCTATGTCTCCTAAGGTAATATCTGCAGATGAAATAGGAAATGAAAACGAAATAGAATCAATAAATTATGCTATTTGTTCTGGAGTAAAGGGAATATTTACAGCACATGGAGGGAGTTTGGATGAAATATCTATAAATCCAACTTTAAAAGCACTATTGAAATTACACGCTTTTGAAAGAATAATATTTTTATCCGACAAACAAAGAAAGGCTGAAATAGAAAAGGTCTATGCACTAAACAGAAAAACAACAGAATATATTGTTATGGAGTGAAGTTTATGTTAGAAATTAAGATTGTTATTTATACATTTATCTTTTTATCATGTTCTTTGATTGGCATTTTAATATCAAAGAAATATACGAATAGAGTAAATGAACTTAAAGAATTCAAAAATGCATTAAACATTTTTAAGACAAAAATACGTTATACATATGAACCAATACCAGATATTTTTATGCAAATATCTGAAAATATAAATTCCAATATAGGAAATGTTTTTAGCCAGGCTGCAAATAAAATGAATGTTTTAGCTGCGGGAGAGGCGTGGAATATAGCTTTAAAAATGGAAGAACTAAGTATTAACCAAGAAGACAGAAATGCTTTAGAAAACTTAAGTAAATTATTAGGAAAAACAGACTTACAAGGACAGCTTAATCAAATTGAAATGACAGAAGATTTTTTAAATGAGCAAATAAGAAAAGCTGAACAAGAAAAAAATAAAAATGAAAAAATGTATAGAACTCTAGGCGCAATAATAGGAATGGTAATAGTTATAATAGTAATGTAAAGGAGAAGTTTAAGAATATGAATATCGATTTGTTATTTAAAATAGCTGCAATAGGAATACTAGTTGCTGTGCTACATCAAGTTCTAGTAAGAGCTGGAAGAGAAGACCAAGCAATGATGACAACTTTAGCAGGTTTAGTAATTGTTCTTACTATGGTTATTAAAGAAATAAGTACATTGTTTAATACTGTTAGGACAATGTTTGGATTATAAAAAGAAGGGACAAGGTAAGATTGGATATTGTAAAAATAATAGGAGTGGGATTATTAGCACTAATAATTATTATTATTTTAAAACAGTATAAGCCAGAATTTACGGTTTATGTCTCGATAATTGCTGGTGCAATTATCTTATTTATGGTAATAGGAAAAATACAAGCAATAATAAACCTGCTTTCTAATTTAACTAGTAAAATGGGGACAGGCAGTCAATTCTTAAAAATTCTTTTAAAAATAACAGGAATAGCCATACTTACAGAATTTGCAGTAAGTATATGCAAAGATTCAGGAGAAACAGCTATTGCAAGTAAAATAGATTTAGGTGGCAAAATTATAATAATTAGTATTTCAATACCAATAATAACAGCACTTCTGGAGTTAGTGATAAATATATTGCCGTAAATCTGTCTAATTGATGTGAGAAGTGTGATGTGGGAGGTGTGATTGACATACTCAAAGAGGAGAACAAATGATTAAAAAAATATTAATAATTTTTTTTATTTTAATATTTTCTTTTATCAACTATATAACTTATGCAACAGATGAAATTATAACTTCACAAATGGAAGCATTAAACATATCCTCCTTTGTAAAAGAAGGAGAAAAATATACAAAAGAAGTTTTCCCAGACATGAATTTAAATGATTTTTTATCATCTGCAATAAAAGGACAAGTTGATAACAAAGGAATTTTAAATACAATTTTTTCGCTATTCGGAAAAGAACTAAAAAATGTAATTTCACTATTGGGCAGTATTTTACTTGTAGTAGTAGTACATAGTATATTAAAAAGTTTTAGTGACAATTTGGAGAATAAAGGAATTGGACAAATTGCCTATTATATTGAATATATACTTATAGTTACAATTATAATGGTTAATTTTTCTGAAATAGTAAATATTATAAAAAATACAATCTCTAATTTGGTTGGATTTATAAATTGCTTAGTTCCAATATTACTTGCTTTAATGTCCGCTTCTCGGAAATGTTGCTTCAGTAACTTTGATTCAACCATTGATAATTTTTTCAGTTGTATTTATAGCAAACACAATAACATTATTTATATTGCCAATTGTCTTTATTGCAACAGCTTTAGGAATAATAGCCAATTTATCAGATAAAATACAAATAGGAAAATTATCTAATTTTTTTAAGTCTGGAATCACATGGATTTTAGGCTTGGTAATAACAATTTTTGTTAGCATTTTATCTTTAGAAGGAAGCCTTACAAGCAATGTTGATGGACTTACTGCTAAAGGGATAAAAACAGCAACTTCCACATTTGTGCCAGTAGTTGGAAAAGCATTAGGCGATTCTGTAGATACAGTTCTTGGAGCAACTTCACTTTTAAAAAATTCTATAGGTATTGTTGGAATGTTTGTAATAATTGGAATATGTGCTGTGCCAATAATAAAGTTATCTCTATTTACAATTACATATTATTTTACTTCTGCAATATGCGAGCCACTAGCAGATAAAAAAGTTGTTTCTTTGTTAGAACAAATGGGAAGTACATTTAAAGTTCTTTTAGGAGTAATGTTTTTTGTGGCAGTTTTATTAATTATAGGATTAGCAATGTGTATTAAAATAACTAATAATGGAATGATGTATAGGTAGGTGAAGTTCTTGATAAAATTTATAAATTCATGGGCACAAGGAATAATATTAGCTGTAATTATTGCAACAATAATTGAAATAATAATACCAGAAGGAAAGAATAAAAAATATGTCAAAACCGTTATAGGACTTTACATATTATTTACAATAATCTATCCATTAATAACAAAAATTTCAAACAATAAACTTAATTTTGATTCTATAATTGCTAAGACTAGTAAAGAGGTTTCTATGTACGATAGTAAAGTAGCAAATTCTATAGAGACTAATACTTATATAGAAAATACATATAAAAATAATTTAAAAGAAAAAATAAAAGGGGAAATAGAAGAAAAGGGATACACTGTATTAGATTTCAATATATATATAGAAATACAAAATGAAGAGGCTTATGGACAAATAAATTCTATAGTTTTAAAACTGCAAAAAGCTAATAAAGAACAAAATACTATAAAAGAAGTAAATAAAATAGAAGAAATAAATGTTAATATAAAAAACAACAAAACAGAAAATTTAAAAACAGAAAAAGAGTTAACAGATAGTGAAATTAAAACAATAAAAGAATATTTAAATAATATGTACTCTATAGAAGAAGAAAGAATACATATAAATGAGTAATTTGGAGGTTGCTTATGTTTAAAGATAAAATTGAGAGTTTTAAAAGTATGATGTTAAAAAAGACAGAAGGAAACAATAAAAGAAATATAGAAAATTTAGTAGTATTTTTAATTCTATTAATTATAACTATTATTGCAATAAACACTATTTGGGGAGATAAAAAAGAAGAAACGAAGAGCCAAGAAAGCAACGAAACTTCATATAAGCAATTAGCTGAAAATTTAGATAGTAAAATTAATAGTAATAATAAAGAATTTAATGAATATAATTTAGAGCAAAGCTTAGAGGACATACTATCTAAAATGGCAGGTGTTGGAAAAGTACAAGTATTAGTTACATATTCAGAAACTAGCGAAGTAGTTGCTATGTATAACGAAAAAAATACATCTAATAATACAGAGGAAACTGACACGAATGGAGGAACTAGAAAAATATCACAAACAGATACGGATAAAGAAATTATATATGAAGAAAAAAATGGAGAGAAAGTTCCAATAACGCAAAAGGTTATTATGCCAAAAATAGAAGGAGCAGTAATTACTGCAGAAGGAGCTGGTAACATTAATGTGAAAACAAATATAATACAAGCAGTATCAGCTGCTACAGGCTTATCTACATATAGAATACAGGTTTTTGAAATGTCAGTTTAAAAAATATGGGTGAATCATTGAACCCCAACATAAGGAGAAGATTTATGAAAGTTTTAAAAAGAAATCAATTAATAATATTAGTAGTTTCACTAATGCTAATAACAGCAGGATATTTAAACTTTACTACTAATCAAGAAAATGTTGCTACAAGCACAATAGCAGATAGGAGCGATGCTGCAATAGGAGATGCAGAATTTGTAAGTACAATCCCTAATGAAGAGAATGTACAAGAAGAAAATGCACTAGTAGAAAATAATAATGTAACTGAAGAAAGCTGTGATAAGCAAGACAATAACGTTGTAGAAACAAATACTGCAGAAGTGGAGACAAAAGCAACTCCTCAAGACAACTCAGAAGATTATTATTTTACTACTTCTAAACTAGAAAGGAATAATATGTATTCTGAACTTTTGGAAACATATCAAGAAATATATAACAACGCAAATGCAACTGCTGAAGCCAAAACAGATGCTATTACAAAAATTGATAGTATAAATAATACTAAAAATGCAATAATGATAGCAGAAAATTTAATACTTGCAAAAGGATTTAAAGACGCCGTTATATTTGTAAACGAAGGAAGCGTTAGTGTTGTAGTAAAAACAGATGAACTAAAGCAAGAAGAAGTAGCGCAAATACAGAATATAGTTGCAAGAGAATTAAATGTAGGCGCAGAGATAATACATATTAGCAATAAATAAAATTAACGCATATAATATACAAATTAAAATTTGTATATTATATGTTAGGTGATTTTATATGAAACAGTTGTATTTAGATGCAAAAAATATAATGCAAAAGGATCCGGCGGCAAGGAATGTATTAGAAGTTATGCTATTATATCCAGGTTTTCATATACTGGTATATCATAGGACAGCTCATTTTTTTTATATTAATAAATGCTTTTTCTTGGCAAGAATAATTTCACAAATGGGAAGATTTTTTACAGGAATAGAAATACATCCAGGAGCTAAAATAGGAAAAAGATTATTTATAGACCATGGAATGGGAATTGTAATTGGAGAAACAGCAGAAATTGGAAATGATTGTACAATTTATCATCAGGTTACACTTGGAGGAACTGGCAAAGATAAAGATAAAAGACATCCTACTATAGGCAGTAATGTAATGGTAGGGGCAGGAGCAAAAATACTTGGCCCAATTATTATAGGAAACAATGTCAAAATTGGAGCAGGTTCAGTAGTTCTAAAAAATGTTGAAGACAATGTAACAGTAGTAGGAACACCTATAAATAGGGTAATAAAAAAAGCATAGAAAATATTTACAAATAGCTTGTAAATATTTTTTTTATTGATATAATATACAGAGAAATTTTATAATGTTTTTGAGGTGAATTTTAAATGGTTAAAAAAGTAGCAATAATAACAAATGGTGGAGATTGTCCAGGATTAAATGCAGTAATACGTGCAATAGTAAAAACAGCAGAAACTCATGGAGTGGAATGCTATGGCTATATAGAAGGCTATAAAGGAATGCTAGAGAATAATTATATTAAACTAGAATCAAATGGAAGTGCATCAGGTTTACTTCATAGAGGAGGAACAATTATAGGAGCATCAAATAGCACAAACTTATTTAATTATCCAGTAGAAGAAAATGGACAAACAGTATATAAAGATATGTCATATAAAGCAGTAGAAAATGTTAAAGAAGCGGGATTTGATTGTATATTTACATTAGGAGGAGACGGAACCCAAAAATCTGCAAGAGATTTTTCTTTAAGAGGATTAAACGTTATAGGAGTTCCAAAAACAATAGACAATGACGTAGCACATTCAGAAATAACATTTGGATATAATACAGCTGTATCAGTTGCAACAGAAGCACTAGATAGATTACATTCAACAGCAGAATCTCATCACAGAATAATGACATTAGAAGTAATGGGAAGATATGCAGGTTGGATAGCATTAGAATCAGCAATAGCAGGAGGAGCAGATGCTGCAATAATTCCAGAAATACCATATGATATAGAAAAAATTGTAGAAAAAATAAATAGAAGAAAAGAAGAAGGAAAAAAATTCAGCATAATAGTAGTGTCAGAAGGAGCAAAACCAAAAGACGGCGAATTAACAGTTAAAAGAACATTACATGATGGAGCAGGATTAGACAATATAAGACTTGGAGGAATAGGAGAAAAACTTTCAAGAGATTTAGAAGAATTAACTGGAATGGTATCTAGAAATACTGTACTTGGATATGTTCAAAGAGGAGGAACACCAACAGCATTTGATAGAGTTCTATCTACAAAATATGGAAGCAAAGCAATGGAACTTGCACTAGCAGGTAAATTCAATGTACTAGTAACATTACAAAATGGAAAACTAGGATATGTAACATTAGAAGAAGTAGTAGGAAATAATAAAGAAATAGGAGCACGTTCTGGAGGAACAGAAAGCACAAACATAAAAAGAGTAACAATGGATGACGATTTAGTAAGAGTAGCAAGAGACTTAGACATTTGTTTAGGAGACTAGAAAGAGAGGAAATAGAATGGTAAATTTTAAACAAGAAATTGCAAAAGAAATTGCAGAAGTAACGAATTTAGATAGCCATGAATTAGAAAATTATATAGAAATCCCACCAAATAGCGATTTGGGAGATTATGCATTTCCATGTTTTAAACTTGCAAAAGAATTAAGAAAAGCACCACCAATGATTGCAAATGATATAAAAGAAAACATAAAAATAGATGAAAATGTAATAGAAAAAATTGAAGTTGTAGGTGGATATCTAAATATATATATAAACAAGCAAACATTGGCAAAAGAAGTACTAGAAGCTGTTGCAAAAAATAAAGAAAAATATGGTTCATCAACATTAGGAGAAGGAAAAAATGTTGTAATAGATTATTCTGCACCAAACATTGCAAAACCATTTCATATTGGGCATTTACGTTCAACAGTAATAGGAGGAGCCTTATATAAAATATATAATTTCCTTGGCTACAACAGTGTAGGAATTAACTTTTTAGGAGACTGGGGACTTCAATTTGGAAAGGTTATGGCTGGAATTAAACTTTGGAAAGATGAATATGATTTTGAAAATGACGAAATGTCAAGTATATTAAAAACATATATACGTTTTAACAAAGAAGAAAAAGAAAAACCAGAGCTTACAGATTTAGCAAGAGCAGAATTCAAAAAGTTAGAAGATGGAGACCAAGAAACATATAAGTTATGGGAACATATTAGAAAAATAAGCTTAGAAAACTACGAAAAAACATATAAATTATTAAATTCAAAATTTGATTCATACAACGGAGAAGCATACTATAATGATAAAATGGATCCAGTAGTAGAAGAATTAAAAGAAAAGGGATTATTAAAAGAATCTCAAGGGGCACAAGTAGTTGATTTAGAAAAATATGATATGCCACCATGTATAATTATAACATCTGCTGGAACTACAATATATGCAACAAGAGATTTAGCATCTTTAAAAGATAGAATGAATACATATAACTTTGATAAAGCAATTTATGTTGTAGGAAATGAGCAAGCATTGCATTTTAAACAAGTATTCAAAGTTTTTGAACTAATGGGATATGAAGATTACGCGTCAAAATGTGTACATGTTCCTTTTGGACTTGTAGTAGATAAAAATGGAGAAAAGATAGGTTCAAGAAAAGGAAATTCAGTATTTCTAGAAGATATTTTAAATGAAGCAATAGATAAAGTAAAAGATATAATAAATGAAAAAAATCCAGAATTAGAAGATAAGCAAGAAGTGGCAAGAAAAGTTGGGGTAGGAGCAATTATATTC
>CAKPJR010000026.1 GCA_934162925.1 uncultured Clostridia bacterium
ATAAATAAATACATTCCATATTTTAAATTTTCTTCTCCTAAATCATATACATCTGCAATTATTAATTTATTATTTAATTCTACATTTGTATATTTATTAAAAAAATTTAAAGAGCCTTTTACAAATGGTATTAATTTTATTTGCATTTTTTTAGTATTTTTATCTTCTCCTAAAATATTATATAAATCTTCTAAAATAGGCATATCTTTACTTTCTTTAAAAATTGGTTCTATACTAACTTTATTTTTTTCTTCTTTATATAAACTTTTGTCATCAAATGTTATATTTTTATTCTCATAACATTTAATTAATTTTTCTTCTAAAATGGCTTTTTCTTCTTCATTTAATTCTCCAAAAATTAAATTAAAAAATCCTATTAATCTTGAAATTTTTGTAGCAAGATATCCTTTTTCATCTTCTATTGATTCTTTTCTTATATCTAATATATTCACATATGTATTTGAGGTTGGTCCTATTTTTAATATTGTCCCATTTAAATTTTTTGCTAATTTTTCATATTCTCTTTCTGGATCTATTACATATTGTTCTATTCCAAAAAATCTATATCTTAATATCATTAATTTCGTATAAAAAGATTTTCCGTGATCCGCTTGTTCCAAAAATGCACATGTTTGCATTTTTATATTTTTCTTGATTATATCTATCTATAAATACTAAAGAATTATTATAAATATTAGTTCCACAAAAAATTCCTTCTTCATCAAAAATTGTAGACGAAATAAATGGATATGTTGAAACCAAGCCTGAAGTCAATATGTTTCTTCTACTTGCATATTTAATATCATTGTTATTTTCCATTATAGGTAAGCACGATAAAAATACTTGCTCTTGCCTAAAATTTGCTCTTTTTGTTTTCAACCCGCAAACTCTCTAAAATTCCTTCTATTTTATTTAATAAATACTCTTGTTCATGAATATTGTCTGAGAATAAATCAATATAAATATATAAATAATACAAATCTTCATTATTTACTTGAATTTCTTTTCTAATATATTTCGCATCATTATATGTAAAAGCAGCAATATCTATATCTTGATTATTTTTATTTCCTTCTTTTAAATCCACGCCAACATTTGCTATATGATATGTCAAATTTCTTATAATTTTATATGGATCTTGCTTTTCATAAAAAATAGATATATTCATATTAAAATTAGAATCTAAAAGTCTTTTTAAAATCAGGTCATTATATTCTCTATAATAATTAACAATAATTATTCCCGAATAATAAATATTATCTATTTCTAAAAATTTTGGATTTTTTAAATTAATATATGAAGGTGATATTTTGTCTTTATTTGAAAATGTTCCTTCTATTTTTTTATTATTTAATTTATTTAAAATTTTTATTTTTCTACCTCCTTTTTTTTATTTATTTAATAAATTTTAATTTGTTATGCTTTTTATTTACTCCATATTAAACGGGTTATAAACTTAAATTTCTAATAAATCTTTTCTACTATTAAGAAAAGAATACAATATTTTTTCTGTCATTTCTTTTTCAGATATATCTATTACCACATTTCCACATCTAGACAGACATTCTTTAATATTAAAATATTTATCATTTAATTTATCAAAAATTATTTTTTCTAAATTATCATTTATTTTTTGTTTTTTATTTTCTGGGAATTCTTTTATAAGAATATAAAAATTTTTAGAAGAAGATTTTTTATTTTTATTTGTTTTTTGAATAAAATTTATATATTTATTGGATAATATTTTTATACTTTCTTTTTCTTCTTTTATTTGATTTTTTATTTTTGAGATATGTTTAGATAAATCTTCTTTATTACTTTGAATTAAAATTTGAATATTAAAATTACACGTTTTTAAAAAAATTTTATAAGAATTTAATATTGCCTCTTTTTCTAAGTTTGATTTCAGATTAAAATTTATAGGTATAATTTTTACTATTTTAACATAAGAATTGTTTTTTAATTTTATTATACCATTTTCAAAAATCCTCTCAAATGGTAACCACTCTTGGACTGAATTTATTTTTATAATTTCATCTCCTTTCCTATTCTTTTATACTTTCGCTTTCATAATATAATTTTTCTGGAGCCACATCTTCACCATCTTTCCACTCAACAGTATCCCCTCTAGGCTTAACATTTTTAAAATATTTTATATTTTTCAATTTATTAAAATATTTAAATTTTTCTATGCTTTCTTTCATATCATATACTTTTTCTTCTCCATTAGAAAATTTTAAATATATTTTATACTGTTCCAAAGCTTTAACTTTTATTATATCTGGTGTTAGTTCCATTTTTTCCTCCTACAAAGGCTTTATTTTAAATATTCTTCCTTCTTCTTCCATTACTTTCCACAAAGTCATCAAATCTTCTTTATGAATAATTATCCATGCTTCTACTAATTTTGTTTGCTTTACCGGTAATTCACCATTTAACAAATTTGCTTCAAAGTCATAAGTAGCTTTATTTTCATTATATCTTACATGTATATGCGGTAAATTATGCTGATTACTGTCATTAAAATACATAGATATAATAATTCCATAAAATTGTGAAATTATTGGCATTTTTCACCTCCTATTATAACATTTATTATGTTTTGTTTCAATATTTTGGAAATAATAATTGTAAGACCTACAATTACTTATGAATAAAGAACTTATTCTTTTTATATGTTACATTTTTTTCCAACAAAAGTCAACATTTTTTCGTTTTCAAAATTCGACAAATTTAAATTTTTAATTATTATAATTTTTATAAAATTTTCCAGAATTATTTTTTTATTTTGGAACATAATAATATCATAAGGTTTATATTAGTTGAAATAAGAGCAAATTAAGATTTTTATTTTTAGAGTTTTAATTTGTTCGAGCAAAGATGTTTTATGGTTCTTTTTTTGGATTATAAAATGTCGGAGTCGTAGATTATAATATTTGTATGAAGGCTATATTTTGTTTCTATTATATGTGGTTGTATTATAGGTATTATAATTGGTTTAAGATTATATTAATATCTATATCTAATATTTATAAGATTTCTTATGTCTTTAAAGATATTAGAAAGGGGTTGTTTTTAGTCCCACGTGGATGAATGCAGTTTCTTTTGGTGTTTTTATAGTCGAGCGAATGATTAGAATATGTGGTTTATTGCTTGTTTATATAGCAATATATATCAGGTGAAAAAATTATGTATTTTAGTTTTAGTTGAAGATTAATATGAGCTTTATGCAAAATAGCTCGTATAATTTTACGAGCTATTTTTTTACATATACAACTATTTTAGGCTTCCTTATATATCCAAATTTTTTACATCTCTTGCATTTTCTATTATAAAGTCTCTTCTTGGACTTACTTCGTCTCCCATTAAAAGTGTTATTGTTTCATCTGCTTTCATTGCATCATCCATTGTTACTTGAACTAAAATTCTATTTTCTGGATTCATTGTTGTTTCCCAAAGTTGTTCTGGGTTCATTTCTCCTAAACCTTTATATCTTTGTAGACCCAATTGATCTCTTGCTATTCCTTTTTCCTCTAATTCTTTATATCTTTCTGCTAAGTCATTATCTGTATAACAATATATATCTTGCATACCTTTTTTAGATAATTTATATAGTGGTGGTTGTGCTAAAAATACATTTCCATTTTCAACAAGAGGTCTCATATATCTAAAGAAGAATGTTAATAATAAAGTCCTTATGTGTGCACCATCTACATCGGCATCTGCCATTATTATTACTTTTCCATATCTTATTTTAGTAATATCAAAATCAGCTCCAATCCCAGCACCAACTGCTAAAATTACTGGCTGTAATTTATCATTATTATATATTTTATCTGCTCTTGCTTTTTCAACATTTAGCATTTTTCCCCAAAGAGGAAGTATTGCTTGAAATCTTCTGTCTCTTCCTTGTTTTGCACTACCTCCAGCAGAATCTCCCTCAACTATGTATACTTCACATTCTTCTGGTTTATTACTACTACAATCTGCTAATTTTCCTGGAAGAGTTGTACTTTCCAAAACATTTTTTCTTCTTACTAACTCTCTTGCTTTTCTTGCAGCTTCTCTTGCTCTAGAAGCACTAATACATTTTTCTAAAACTGCTTTTGCAACAGCTGGATTTTCTTCTAGGAATGCTGATAATTCTTCATTCATTACACTTTGTACTGCACCTGTCACTTCGCTATTTCCTAATTTTGTTTTTGTTTGTCCTTCAAATTGAGGTTCTTTTACTTTTACAGAAACTACTGCTGTGATTCCCTCTCTTATATCTTCCCCTTGAAGATTTGAGTCCTTTTCTTTTAAAATGTTATGGCTTCTTGCATAATCATTGAAAACTTTTGTTAGAGATCTTTTAAATCCTTCTAAATGTGTACCACCTTCTATAGTGTTAATATTATTAACAAAAGAATATATATTTTCTGAATATGCTGTTGTATATTGTATAGCAATTTCAATTGGAACATCTCCATTTTTTTCTATATATATTGGTTTTGCATTTAATTTTTCTCTATTTTTATTTAAATATTCAACAAATGAAATTAGTCCACCTTCATAGCAAAAATCTGATTTTTTAGGTGTTTCTTCTCTTTCATCCGTTAATGTTATTCTTAAACCTTTTGTTAAAAAAGCCATTTCTCTTAATCTATTTTCTAATATTTCATATTCATATTCTAATGTTTCAAATATTGTATCATCTGCTAAAAATCTAACAGTTGTTCCTGTTTTATCAGAATCTCCTATTCTTTGTAAAGGCTTTACAGTTTTTCCTCTTTCAAAAGACATTTGGTAAATTCCACCGTCTCTTTGAATTGTAACTTCTGTCCATGTAGATAATGCATTTACAACAGATGATCCAACACCATGAAGTCCTCCAGAAACTTTATATCCACTATCTCCTCCAAATTTTCCACCAGCATGTAGAACTGTATAAACAGTTTCAGCAGCAGATATTTTTGTTTTTGGATGTATGTCTACTGGTATTCCTCTACCATCATCCTCTACTTTTATTACATTTCCTGGTTCTATTGTTACGTGAATATTTTTACAATATCCTGCCAATGCTTCATCAACACTATTATCTACAATTTCGTATACAAGATGATGTAAACCTCTTGCTGAAACACTACCAATATACATACCAGGTCTTTTTCTAACTGCTTCTAATCCTTCTAATACTTGAATTTGATCTGCTTTGTACTCATGTTCAAATTTTTCCATTTTTTACGCTCCTATCTTTTTTGGTTGAACAGGTTTGTCCTACCACATTTTTTAAATACATTCTATTTTTGCATTTGTTACTTTAAATAGTTTATATTCTGAATTATTTATTTTAAAACTGTCTGTACATGTTATAATTACTTGATTTTCTTTTATATTTTCAAATAACCCTTGTATCCTTTTTTTATCTAATTCTGACATAAAATCATCTAACAAAATAATTGGTCTTTCTTCTATTTCTTCGTATATAACTTCTGCTTCTGCAAGTTTTAAAGAAATTATTGTAGTCCTTTTTTGTCCTTGTGACCCATATATTGATACGTCATTATCATTTATAAAAATTTTAAAATCATCTCTATGTATTCCAATGCTTGTATACCCTTTTTGTATATCACTTTTCTGATTATTTTTCAAATTTTCTAAATAATTTTTTCCGTATATTAGAAAAATATTCTATTTTTACTTTTTCTTTATTTTCTGTTGTTTTTAAGTGTATATTATATATTTTGTCATTTATTTTTTCTATAAATTCTTTTCTATATTGATATATTTTTTGCCCTATTTTTGCTATTTGTTCATCCCATATATATAAATTTTCTATTGGTTTTCCCTCATATTTTATCTGTTTTAAATATATATTTCTTTGATCTAGAATTTTATTATATTCACTTAAAAGATTTATATATATTGGCCTTAACTGACTAATCATTATATTTAAAAATCTTCTTCTTCTTGCTGGTTCATTATTAATTATTTCTATATCTTCTGGGGTAAAAAGTACAATATAATTCTTTCCAATAATTTCACTTGTTCTTTTTGCGAATATATCATTTATATAAAATTTCTTTTTTTCATTTATTTCACATTTTATATTCACTTCTCTATCTTCTTTTTTGCTTATCATTTCCACTTTAGTAAAATTTTTTTCTTTATTTACTAATTCTTTTTCTTTGTTTGTTCTAAAAGATTTTCCCAAACTGCAAACGAAAATAGATTCTAATATATTTGTTTTACCTTGTGCATTATCACCATATATTATATTTACATTTTTGTCAAATTCTATTTCTGCTTTTTCATAATTTCTAAAATTCTCTAATTTAATTTTTTGAATGTACATTTTTCAATCCTCTTAAAGCAAACTTTAATTTAGTCTTCTTTCATTCTAATTGGTAATATCATATATGTATAATTTCTTGCTGTTTCATCAACAGGTTTTATAACACATGGAGAAATATTAGTTCCAAAAGAAATATATATTTCTTCATCATCTATTGCTTTTAAAGCATCTAAGAAATATTTTGGGTTAACTCCTATTTCTAAATCTTTTCCTTCTGTTTCTGTAAACATTTCTTCTTTAGCATCACCTGTTTGATTTGTACAAGAAATTGTTACTTTTCCTACTTCTATTGATATTTTTACAGGATATTTCTTTTCTTTTTCTATACTTGAAGAAGAAATTAAACTTATTCTTTCAAAACAATTTTGTAATATATTTTTATTTACTCTTATTCTTGTTTCCCAATCTTTTGGAATAACGCTTGCATAATTTAAGAATTCACCATCCAATAATCTTGTTACTATTTTGCAATTTTCCATTTCAAAAATAGCTTGATTTTTAGAAACTCCTATTTTTATCCTATCAAAAGAATCTAAAATTATTTTGTTTACTTCATTTAAAGTTTTTCCTGGGATTACTGCTTTAAAATCACTGCTTGCACTACTTAAACTATTGCTAACCCATCCCATTCTAAAACCATCTATAGCTACTACATTTAAGCTGTTATTAATTACTTCAAATAAGCATCCTGTAAAAATAGGTCTATTTTCTTCTATACTTACTGCGAATATTGTCTTTCTTATCATATTTTTTAAAATTGTTTGATCAGTCTCTATAGAGTTCTCTATGACTATTTTAGGAAGTTCTGGAAATTCATCAGCATTCATTGTTGCTAATTTATATAAAGATCCTTCACATTCTATAACAAGTAAATTATTTTCATTAATTTCTATATTTATATCTGTATCTGGTAATTTTCTAATAATTTCACTAAACATTATACTATTTACAACTGTATTACCTTCTTCTATTACATTGCATTCCATAGTATACTCTATACCTAATTCTAAATCATATGAAGTTAATTTTAATTGATTATTATTTGTTTGTATAAGTATTCCTTCTAATATAGGCATTGTTGTTCTTGTAGGTACAGCTCTTATAACAGAATTTATTCCTTTTAATAATTTTTCTTTTTCACAAACTATTTTCATATATATTACTCCTTTATATAAAAACTTTTTTATCTTTAAAAAATAAAATCTTTTCTTCCGTAAGCGATTTTTCTTTTTATTATATATAAAATAATAATTATTAGCAATAGTATTAGTATGTCTTGTGGATTATGTGCAAAACTCAATTTTATTGCTAAATCCGTAGAAAAATTCTTGTGTATATAGTTGTTGATAATAAAAAAAGTTATTAACATTGTTAAAAATAAAATGAAAAATATAAATAATTAACAGTTTTTTTTTAGTTATCCATAGATGGCTGAGGATAACCTTTCCTTTCCTTCCGTAAGAAAAGAAAGGAGTTTTTTTATAAAAATAATGTTTTGCAAACATACTTTTTATAAAATGTCTTTTTTTATTAAAATACTAGTTTTCTTTTGATAAAATAATTTTTTTAACACTATCCACAATTAACTTTGTATTTGATTCTGGATTTTGTTTTATCTCTTGTTCAATTTTTTTATAACCATGCATTACTGTTGTATGATCTCTTTTTCCAAAAGCTTCTCCTATTTTAGGGAAAGATTCATTAGTTAAAATTCTGCAAAGATACATTCCTATTTGTCTAGGAAAAGCTATATCATTTGATCTTTGAGAACTTTTTAAATCTTTAATTGTTATATTAAAATATTTACAAATCATTTCTTGAATATATTCTATTGAAATTACAGAAGCTTTTTGACGTATAATGTCATTTATAGCTTTTTCAGCCATTTCCATTGTAATAGGTGTATGTGTTAAAGAAGATTGTGCAACTAATTTGTTGAAAACTCCTTCTAATTCTCTTATATTAGAATCTATTTTTGCTGCAATATCAGAAAGAATTTCATCATCTATGATTAAATGTTTTTCATCTTTTTTCTTTCTTAAAATAGCAAGACGTGTTTCGTAATCAGCCATAGAAACATCCGCAATTAATCCCCATTCAAACCTAGATTTTAAACGATCTTCTAATAAAGGAATATCTCTAGGTGGTCTATCACTAGAAAGAACAATTTGTTTTCCACTTTCATGAAGAGTGTTAAAAGTATGAAAAAATTCTTCTTGAAGACGTTCTTTACCTGCTATAAATTGAATGTCATCTATTAATAAAACATCTATATTTCTATATTTTTGTCTAAATTTTTCTGTACTTGCACTTTTTAATGCGTCTATAAATTCATTTGTGAATCTTTCTGAGGTTACATATAGTACTTTTAAATTTTTGTTATTAAATAATACTTCATTTCCTATAGCGTGCATAAGGTGAGTTTTTCCAAGCCCTACTCCTCCATATAAAAATAATGGATTATAAGCTGTAGCAGGTGCTTCCGCAACAGCTAAAGAAGCTGCATGTGCAAACCTATTATTATCTCCTACTACAAAAGTGCTAAAGCAATATTTGGGATTTAAATTAGTATAAGAATATGAATTATTATTAGAAAAAGATTGAACTTCTGGAAGGTTTTTTTCCACAGGAATTTCATTTTCACAAATTATAGAAACTGTACAATTTCTTTGCAAAATAACGGAAAATGTATTCATTATTAAATCATGAAATTTAGTGTCAGCCATATCTCTCTTAAAGGAATCTTCTGAAACTAAAACAACATTGTTATCTGTAATACTTGCAATTTTTAAAGGTTCAATCCATGTTTTATGTGATATTTGAGACATTTCATCTTTTAAAAGTTCTTTTGCTTGGTCTAATATTTGCTGTATATCTGAATTCATTTTTATAAAAAACCTCCTAGTTATCCACAGAATAATCCACAGATGTTGATAAAACAGGCTTAAAACAAGCAAATTTTAGAAAAAAATTATTAACAGTTAAATCTTAAAAAACTCGCAAAGCCTTATTTCCCTATTATTTCAATAATAATATCAAAAAAAAAATGAATTATCAACAATAATTTAAAAAATAATATAAATTGTTAAAAAAACTTGACATTTTGTATTACATTAGTATATAATTTTGATACTTATGAATTTAAATTAGGAGGTTTTTTACATGAAAAGAACATATCAACCAAAAAAAAGACAAGAAAAAAATGAACACGGATTTATGAAAAGAATGAAAACAAGAGCAGGTAGAAATGTTTTAAAAGCAAGAAGAGCTAAAGGAAGAAAAAAAATATCAGCATAAAAATATTGTAAAATGAGTGATAAAATTGAAAAAAACAAAAATGCTAAAAAAAAATTATGAATTTAAAAAAGTTTTAACTAAAGGAAAATGTCTACGGAGGAAAGCAAATAGAAATATTTTTTATTAGAGAAAGTATTTCTATAAATAAGTTAGGAATTGCAATAGGAAAAAAAGTAGGAAATAGTGTATGTAGAAATAAAATTAAAAGATTAATTAGAGAAAATTATCGCTTATTAGAAAAAAATATTGATATAGGAAACTGCTTTGTAATTCTTTGGAATAAAAGAGTTAATGGTGAAGAAGCAGATTTTTATATTATAAAGGAAGATATGATAAAAATATTTAAGAAAATCAACATATTAAAAGAAAAAGAGGGTATATGAAAAGATTTTTAATATTTTTAATAGAAAGCTATCAAAAACATATTTCTTTTTTCTTAGAAAATAAAGGGATAAAATGTAAATTTTATCCTACTTGTTCAGAATATATGAAACAAGCTGTTTTGAAATATGGAATTATAAAAGGCGGTTTTTTAGGAATAAAAAGAATTTTGAAATGTAATCCTTTTTCTAAAGGAGGATATGATCCTGTTAAATAATAAGGAGGATAAAAATGGCATCTATTTCTAGTTTATTTGGTTATGTTTTAAATTTTATATACAATTTAGTACATAATTATGGTTTAGCAATAATTTTGTTTTCAATTTTATTAAAATTAATATTATTACCGTTATCTATTAAACAGCAAAAAACAATGAAGAAAACGGCAAAGATTCAAGAAAAAGTAAAAGAAATTCAGGATAAATATAAGAATGATCAAAACAAGATGAACCAAGAAATGATGGATTTATATAAAAAAGAAAAATTAAATCCTTTTAGTGGATGTTTAACATCTATAATACAAATAATATTACTTTTTGCTATGTTTGGATTGGTAAGAAATCCATTAACATATATGAAAAAAATAGATAATACAACGATAGAAAACTATAAAAATGAAATAAGACAAGAACTAGGAGAAAATAGTATAAGTAATAATTATCCTGAAATAAGTGTAGTTAAATATGTTAATGAATATAAAGAAAAAACAGAAGATGCATATATAAATATGGAATTTTTAGGCTTAGATTTAAGTAGTATACCTCAAGAAAATTATGGAGATTTTAGGGTGTTTATAATTCCTGTTTTATATGTTTTAACAAGCATGTTGTCAATGAAAATTTCTACAAATACAATGAAGAAAAAGAAAGATAAAGAAGAAGTAATAGAAAAAGAAAATAAAGAGGTAAAAAAAGAACAAGAAGAATTAGATATGACAGCACAAATGTCAAAAAACATGACATGGTTTATGCCAATAATGGCTGTAAGTATCTCTTTAATTGCTCCTTTAGGATTAGCTTTATATTGGTTAGTAAATAATATATTGATGATTGCCGAAAGGTTAGTATTAAATGTATGTTTAAAAGGAGAAGAGGAGGAATAGGATATGAGTAAATCAATAATTTCTCAAGGAAAAACAACAAATGAGGCTATAGAAAAAGGATTAAAAGAACTAAATGTTTCAAAAAGCATGGTAGAAATAAAAGTTTTAGAAGAAGAAAAAAGAAGTTTTTATAATATACTTGCTCCAAGAGTTGTTAAAGTTGAATTAACTGTAAAAGAAGTTCCAAAAGAGGAACAGGAGCATAAAGAAAAAAAACAAAAAAGAACTAATGAAAATATTGAAGAAATAGAAGAAGGGCTAGAGGAAATAAAAAAATTTTTATCTAAATTTTTAGGTGAAGAAAAAAAATGGACAGCAGAAATAAAAGAATATGATATATATGTAAATGTAGATGGAGAAAATGTAAATTATTTAATAGGGTATAGAGGAGAAAATATAAATTCTTTACAAACAATATTATCTTCTATTGCAAATAAAAAGACTACTACTAAAATAAGAGTTTATTTAGATATAGCAGGATATAGAGAAAAAAGAATAAAAACATTAGAAGATTTAGCTGAAAAATTAGCAAGAACAGTAGAAAGAACAAAAAAACCTGTAACATTAGAACCAATGACGGCATATGAAAGAAAAATTATTCATACAAAATTACAAAATAATAGTAAAGTTAAAACTTTTAGCAAAGGTGAAGAACCTTATAGAAAAGTAGTTATATCATTAAAATAATAAATAATAAAAGGCAGGGGGAGGATTTTCCCTGTTTTTTTATATAATAGAAAAATACTATAATCGCTATTCCTTTGAGATTTCCTTATTTTATTCGGAAACTCAAATCGGCGAGAAGAAAAGTGTGGTAAAGCCACTTTTCTTGTTTAAAGGAGAATAAAATGGAAGAGACAATTGCTGCAATATCAACGGCACCAGGA
>CAKPJR010000027.1 GCA_934162925.1 uncultured Clostridia bacterium
ATCCGACAAATAATGAGGCATTTTAAATTTATAATCCGTTTAACATAGAGCTAATAAAAATTAAACAAATTCCAATTCACCTCAAAGATTATATTTAATATAATCTCTATTTTTTTGCAATAAAAAATGGCCTTCTGCATATAATGTAACATACAAAAAAGGAGGTTCAGTAATGGATTATCAAAATTATGAAGAGTATATGAGAAGTGTCCTAGGATATTCGCCATATGTAGACAGAAATTATACATACACAAATTCACAAGAAGATATGTATAATAACTATGTGAATATGCCAGCAACACCAAATATGCAGCCAACGCAGGATTTAACAGAATTTTATCCGGAAATATATAAAATTATATATCCAATGGTATGCAAAGCTTGTAATATGAATTCTAACCGTGAAGTTACAAAAGATTTATTAGAACAAATGACCGATGAAATATATAGAAATGTAGAACCAGAAGAGCAACAAACAACATTAAGAGCAGATGTTCAATTGAAAAATGGAGATGTTATAAATCCGAATGCTAAAGAACCAGAACAACAAACAAGAGAAACAAGACAAAATAATTTCTTACTTAGAGATTTAATAAGAATTTTATTATTGAAAGAATGGGGAAGACCTAATAGGCCTCCAGTAAGACCGCCGTTTCCACCAGGAGGAGGAAGACCACCTATGGGGCCAGGTCCAGGAATGCCACCACCTAATAGACCGCCAAGACCTCCAATGGGACCACCACCAAGACCAAGATATTTTTAGAATTTTCATTCTTAATTTTTAATTGGAATATGTATGAATAACTCATACATATTCCAATTTATCTCGCATAATTACCTATTTTTTACATATAATTATAGTACAAGCTTACTATAAGAGGGTGATAAAATTTGGTAATTGATATGGGATATTTTACTAAGGTATTAAGAAAGATATTAATTTTAATAATTACTCTTGTAAGTATTTTTTTATTATTTAAGTTGGCTTTGTTCTATGTTCCTTTCTTAATTGGATTTATCATTTCTTTACTTATAGAGCCAATAATAAAAATGATAAGCAGAGGAACAAAATTAACAAGAAGAACAAGTGCAATTATTGTTCTTCTATGTATTTTTACTATATTAATTACATTGATTGTTTGGGGAACTGTAAGCTTGATATCTGAATCGGCAGATTTACTTCAAAGTCTTAATATTTATATTGAAAAAATATATGATCAAATCCAAAAATATATTAATAGTATTGAGTTTGACAAATTAGAGATTCCAAAACAAGTTATATCAATTATAGAAACATCTGCAAATAACTTTTTGGATTTTGTTACTAAATGGGTAAGTGGACTTTTAACATCTATTCTTCAAGGAATTACTTCACTGCCAGTAATAGGAATATATATTGTTATAACTATTCTATCAACATATTTTATATGTGCAGACAGATTATTTATATTGGATCAATTTGAACATCATTTTCCTAAGCTTTGGGTTAGAAAATTTGGAATACATTTAAAAAAATTAATATCTACCTTAGGAAGCTATTTAAAAGCAGAGGCTACATTGATATTAATTTCATTTATAGAAGTACTAATAGGGTTGTGCATTTTTAAATGGATTGGATTAAATGTTGAATATCCCTTGCTAGCAGCACTAGGAATAGGATTTGTAGACGCACTTCCAATACTTGGTTCAGGAACTGTTATGATACCATGGGCAATAATTTCAGCTGTAAATGGAGATTTAAAGCTAGGAATAGCTATATTTATTCTATATGTAATATTACTTGTTGTACATCAATTACTAGAACCCAAAATAGTAAGCAATAATTTAGGAATTCATCCAATATTTACTTTAATCGCAATGTATACAGGATTTAAAATTTCTGGAATAATAGGGTTATTTATAGGGCCAATTGTATTAATAATTTTACAAAATGTATTTGAAACTATGATAGACAATGGAATAGTTAAGACTATATTGGATAGAAAATGAGTTGGAAATGTCTGAAAAAAATAAAATGACTCATGTTTTAAAAGAGAGATGATAAAACTATCTCTCTTTTAGAACATGGCAGAAGTAGGAATGTAAGTATCATCAGGAGGGTATACGTATATATCATCTTTTGGCTTTTCTATTTGTTTGATTTCTTTAATTTCTATTATTGGCATAGTACCATGATAAGAGCCTTTTGTTATTTCACCTGTTATTTCTACCCAAGAATCATTTGAAAAGTTTTTAGCTTCCTTACAATTACATAAAAAGCCGACTATTAATGTTTGCATATCTGAAGATATTATCATATCTCTTGCAAGAACAAATTCACTTTCCTTAAAATCTACTGTTCTATAAACATATCCCGTAAAACATATATTTCTTCCTATATAAGAATCTACATCATCATGAACTGCTTTTAATATATTTGTGTAATTCTCTGCAGTTAGATACATTACATTTGATTCTTGTATTTCATCTTTTACTTTAAAACTATTACTATAAATCTTATATGCAGAAATTGCAAAATAGATTGTTATTATTATAGCTATTATAACAAATAAAATTTTAACAAAGCGCTTTCCATTAAATTTAACATTATATACAAACATTGTATCAGTCCTTTCTGTATTATAGAAGTGGGCAGTGAGAGGTGAGAAGTGGGCTTTATAAAGCCAAGGCTTCGTAGACATTTCTCTATTCTTCACACTTCTCACATCATACTTCTCATTTCATAAAATTCCAATTTATCTAATTAAATTCTATGTTAAATTCTTGCAATATATTACAGTTCATGATATATTATTTAATTGTAATATAGTAATAAAATTAGCATAAGAAAGAAGGAAATTTTAATGGGTTTATTTAGCAAAATATTTGGCTCTTATAGTGAAAAAGAAGTAAAAAGAGTAATGCCTATAGTAGAAAAAATAAATAGTTTGGAGGAAGAAATTTCTAAACTTTCAGATAGTGATCTTAAAGGAAAAACAACAGAATTTAAAGAAAGATTAGAAAAAGGAGAATCTCTAGATGACATACTTCCAGAAGCTTTTGCAGTAGTCAGAGAAGCTTCAAAAAGAGTTTTGGGAATGAGACACTTTGATGTTCAATTAATAGGTGGAATTATACTTCATCAAGGAAGAATAGCAGAAATGAAAACAGGTGAGGGTAAAACTTTAGTTGCAACACTTCCAGTTTATTTAAACGCCTTAACAGGTAAAGGAGTACATGTAGTAACAGTAAATGATTACTTAGCCAAAAGAGATAGCGAATGGATGGGTAAATTATATAAATTTTTAGGATTAACAGTAGGTCTTGTAATAGCAGGAATGGATAGTTCTAAAAAACAACAAGCATACGCTGCAGATATAACATATGGTACTAATAACGAATATGGATTTGATTATCTAAGAGATAATATGGTTATATACAAAAATCAAATGGTACAAAGACCATTAAACTATGCTATAGTTGATGAGATAGATAGTATATTAATAGATGAGGCTCGTACACCTTTAATTATATCTGGTACAGCAGAAGAATCTTCAATTTTATATAAGCAAGCAAATGATTTTGTGAAAAGATTAAAACCTAAAGTTTTAGTAGAAGAAGATGTTAAAAATTTTGACCAAGAAGAAGATAACGAAAAATATGACTATATAGTAGACTTAAAAGCAAAATCTGCAACACTTACTCAAAAAGGTATTAAAAAAGCAGAAGATTTCTTTAAATTGGAAAATTTGAATGATATAGACAATTCTCAAATAGTTCATCATATAAACCAAGCTCTTCATGCACATGGAATTATGAAAAGAGATATAGATTATATTGTAAAAGATGGAGAAGTTTTAATAGTAGATGAGTTTACAGGAAGAATTATGTATGGAAGAAGATATAGTAATGGACTTCATCAAGCAATTGAAGCAAAAGAAAATGTTAAAATTGCAAACGAGTCAAAAACTCTTGCAACAATTACGTTCCAAAATTATTTTAGAATGTATGATAAACTTGCAGGTATGACTGGTACTGCAATGACAGAAGAAGCCGAATTTAGGGAAATATATAATTTGGATGTAATTAGTATTCCTACAAATAAACCTATGATAAGAATAGATAATAACGATATTATCTATAAAAACGAAAATGCTAAATTTAGAGCAGTAGTAGAAGATATTAAAGAAAGCCATAAAAAAGGTCAACCAGTTCTAGTAGGTACAGTTTCAATAGAAAAATCTGAAAAATTAAGTAGTATCTTGAAAAGAGAAGGTATAAAACATGAAGTGTTAAATGCTAAATATCATGAAAAGGAAGCTCAAATTATAGCACAGGCAGGTAAATTTAACCAAGTTACAATAGCAACAAATATGGCTGGTCGTGGTACTGATATTATGCTTGGAGGAAATAGCGAATTCTTAGCAAAACAAGAAATGAAAAAACAAGGATTTAGCGAAGATTTAATAGAAGAAGCAACTGCACATAACGAAACTGACAATGAAGAAGTTTTAAATGCAAGAAAAACATTTGCTGAGTATGAAGAAAAATTTGAAAAAGAAATAAAAGAGGAAAAAGAAAAAGTTATTGCAGCAGGTGGATTAAAAATAATAGGAACAGAAAGACATGAATCAAGAAGAATTGACAATCAGTTACGTGGACGTAGTGGACGTCAAGGAGATCCAGGTGAAACAAGATTTTATATTGCGCTAGATGATGACTTAATGAAAATATTTGGTGGAGATATGGTTACATCTGTATATAATACATTAGGTGCAGATGAAAATATGCCTCTACAAATGGGAATACTATCTAAAGCAGTAGAAAGTGCACAAAGAAAAGTAGAAGGTAAAAACTTTAGTATTCGTAAACATGTCCTTCAATATGATGACGTTATGAATACTCAAAGAGAAATTATATACAAAGAAAGAAAACAGGTTTTAGATGGAGAAGACATTCATGATAAGATATTGCATATGATAGAAACTGTTGCAGAAGAAATCGTTGCAAATTATACTTCAAATTCAGAATTTAATAAAGAAGGATTTTTACAAGAAGTAAAAACAATATTTGGAGTTACAGAATTAGAGAGTTTAAAAACAGATAGCATTAAGGAACAAAATGTATTAGAAGAATTAAAGAAAAAAGCATTAGAGAATTATGCTAACAAAGAAAATGAAGTTGGAAAAGAACAATTACCAGAATTAGAACGTGTAGTTATGCTTAAAGTTGTAGACCAAAAATGGATGGATCACATTGACGCAATGGATGAATTAAAAGATGGAATTGGTTTAAGAGCATATGGACAAAAGGATCCTGTCGTTCAATATAGAATTGAAGGATTTGATATGTTTGATGAAATGGTAAACAGCATAAAAATGGATGTTGTAAAAATCTTGTTAAATATAAATAGAGTTCAAAATTTAGAGAGAAAACAAACCGTAAAGATAACAAATCAAGGACTTCAACAAGCAGTGGAAACATTAAAAAATTCAACACCAAATGAGAATAAAGAAGTTTCACATATGCCTGTTACAAATGATGGACCAAAGGTTGGCAGGAACGATTTGTGCCCATGCCGGAAGCCGGTAAAAAATATAAAAATTGTTGTGGTAAATAAAGGAGGTGTACAAAAGATGAACAAAAAGAACATAATAATTATTTGTAGTGTAATAGCAATTATTATTATATCAATTGTAATATCATTTAGTATTTTAAAATCCAAATCTAAGAATGAAACAATTAAAGGAACTGTAAAAATAATACAATATGGAGAAAACTTAGAAGAAACCAAAAGCATTGAAGTAAAAAATAAACAACAAATAAAAGAACTTAAAGAAATATACAATAATTGTATGTTAGAACAAGACGAGACAAGTAAATATCTTGGCATAAAGAACGATATTAAAGTAGAATTAGAAGATGGCAAGTTTTTTATGATACAAGCCAATTTAAAAGATTATTGTTACTATGAGAATGAAGAAACAAATCAAAAATTTACAATAAAAATGCCAGATGGATTATTACAAATAGTTAATGAAAATATAAATAAGAATTCTTAATTATTATATAAAAGAGGGTGGTATAACTGTTAGATTTAGAAGAAAATAAACATAAGCTTTCAACAATAAAAACAAAGATAAAAAGTATTGGTGATTCACTTTGACGTTTCAAAATTGAAAATAGATTTAAAAAAGTTAGAGGAAATAACAAACTCACCAGAATTTTGGCAAAATCAAGAGCAAAATAAAATAGTTTTAACCAATATTAAAAGCATTAGAAATAAAATTGAAAAATTTAATAAAGTAGAATCTGAACTTAACAATTTAGAAGAATTAAATATGTTACTACTTGATGAATATGATAATGAATTGGCACAAGAATTAGCTAGAAACACAAAGACTTTAGAGCAAGAAACTGAAAATTTAGAAGTTCAAACACTTTTTTCAGGTAGATATGATAAAAACAACGCAATATTAACCTTACATCCTGGAGCAGGTGGAACTGAAAGCCAAGACTGGGCAGAAATGTTATATAGAATGTATTCTAAATGGGCTATAAGTAATGGGTACGAAGTAAAAGAATTAGATTATTTAGAAGGTGAAGAAGCAGGATTAAAAAGTGTTACATTTCTCATTACTGGCGAAAATGCTTATGGATATTTAAAAGGGGAAATGGGTGTTCATAGATTGGTTAGAATATCACCTTTTGACAGTGGGGGAAGAAGACATACATCTTTTGCTTCTTTAGAGGTACTACCAGAAATTTCAGAAGATATAGAATTTGAAATAAATCAAGAAGATTTAAGAATAGATACATACAGAGCTTCTCGGAGCAGGGGGGCAACATATAAACAAAACAGATTCTGCTGTTAGAATTACCCATATTCCTACAAATATAGTCGTTGCTTGCCAATCAGAAAGATCACAAATTCAAAATAGAGAAACTGCAATGAAAATGTTGAAATCAAAATTACTTGAGCTAAAAGAAAAGGAACACAAAGAAAAAATAGAAGATTTAAAAGGCGTTCAAAAAGATATTGCATGGGGAAGTCAAATTCGTTCATACGTATTTTGCCCATATACAATGGTAAAAGATCATAGGACAAATTACGAGGTGGGAAATGTAGAAGGGGTAATGAATGGCGATTTAAATGGATTTATGGAGAGCTATTTAAAATGGATAAACCAAGTATATAAAAAATAAAAGGAGGTAAATATTTTGAAAGCATTAATTAGTGTTTCAGACAAAACAGGAATTGTAGAATTTGCAAAAGAATTAGCTGCAATAGGAATTGAAATAATTTCAACTGGAGGTACATATAAAAAATTAAAAGAAGAAGGAATCAAAGCGATTGAAATTTCTGAATTAACAGGATTTCCAGAATGTTTAGATGGAAGAGTCAAAACTTTACACCCAAAAGTTCACGCAGGTATTTTAGCAATGAGAAGTAATCCAAACCACATGGAACAATTAAAAAGATTGGATGTAGATACAATAGACTTTGTTGTTGTTAACTTATATCCTTTTAAAGAGACAATACTTAAAGATGGAGTAAAAAGAGAAGAAGCTATAGAAAATATAGACATAGGTGGACCTACAATGCTTAGAAGTGCAGCAAAGAACTATCAAGATGTTACAGTAATAACAGATCCTAAAGACTATGCAAAAGTTTTAAAAGAATTAAAAGAAAACGGAAAAGTTTCACTAGATACAAAATTTTATTTAATGAATAAAGTGTTTGAACATACAGCAAATTATGATGCAATGATATGTAAATATCTAAAGGAAGAAAGAAAAGATGATACATTGCCAAAAGAACTTACTTTAACATATGAAAAAGTTCAAGAAATGAGATATGGAGAAAACCCTCATCAAATAGGTGCTTTATATAAAGAAATAGGTAAGTGTGAAGGCTCTTTAACAGTTGCAGAACAATTAAATGGAAAAGAATTATCTTTTAATAATATAAATGATACTAATGGTGCTTTAGAATTATTAAAAGAATTTGATGAACCAACAGTTGTAGCTTGTAAGCATGGAAATCCTTGTGGAGTAGGAAGTAGTGAAGAAGATATATATGGAGCTTGGAAAAAAGCTTTCTCAGCAGATAAAACTTCGATATTTGGAGGAATAGTAGTTGCTAACCGTGAAATAACAGAAAAAATGGCTAATGAAATGAAAGAAATCTTTTTAGAAGTTATAGTTGCTCCATCATATAAAGAAAAAGCTTTAGAAATATTAAAACAAAAGCCTAACTTGAGAATACTTTTATTGCCAAGTATTTGTGCGAAACAGCCAGAAGGTTCTTACGACATAAAGAAAATAAATGGAGGAATAATACTTCAAACCATTGATTCTAAGTTATTTGATAATTATGAAGTAGTAACTAATAGAAAACCAACAGAAAAAGAATTAGAAGACTTGTTGTTTACATGGAAAATAGTTAAGTATGTTAAGTCAAATGGAATTGCCCTTGGAAAGGACAAGCAATCAATAGGAATTGGCCCTGGCCAAGTAAATAGAATTTGGGCAACAAAGCAATCAATAGAACATGCAAATGAATTAATAGGAGAAGGTATTACTAAAGGAGCTGTTCTTGCATCAGATGCGTTTTTCCCATTTTCAGATTGCGTAGAAGCAGCACATGCAGCTGGAATTACAGCTATAATACAGCCAGGAGGAGCAAAAAGAGACCAAGAATCAATAGATAAATGTAATGAGTATGGAATGACTATGTTATTTACAGGGATGAGACATTTTAGACATTAGAATTTGAATATTTAATAAGGAAGGAAGAAGAGAATTTACGATCTCTTCTTTTTTTGTGTTATAAGTTCTAGAAATTACAATTTGTCGTTCTAAATTAGACAAGACCTGAATATATATATTTATGTACAAATGTTTATTGGGAGGTAGATATTATGACAATCGAAGAAAGAAAAGCTTTGAATACAAGCGTGATTCAAAATGTTGTACTAGAAAATAGAGAAAAGCTAAGCATATCTGGAGTTTTAGATGTTTTAAGTTTTGATGATCAAATAGTAATAGTTGAAACAGATTTAGGTCTTTTAAATGTAAAGGGTGAAAACTTGAGAATTAATAAATTGAGTATAGATACATCAGAAGTTGTCGTTGAGGGAGACATTTTTAGTCTAGCATATTCTGAAAAATCGGCAGATAAAAAGGGTAGTTCTTTAATAGGAAAAATTTTTAAATAGAATAAGGTGAAATATTGACTAATCAAGCTTATATATTTTTGATTTTTATATTTAATGGTTTAATTATTGGAGTTTTATTTGATATTTTTAGAATTGTGCGAAAATCATTCAAGACATCAGACCTTAGAACAAATTTACAAGATATACTTTTTTGGATTTTTGCAGGATTAATTTTTTTATATTCATTTTTTAAATTTAATAATGGAGAATTAAGAGCCTACATGTTTTTAGGAGTGTTTTTAGGCGTAGCATTATATATGTTATTATTTAGTAAAATTTTCATAAAAATGAATTTATTTATTGTAAAAATAATAAAGCAAATGTTTAAATGGGTTTTTATTATTCCTATAAAATGTATTTTTAAATTTATAAGAAAATTAGTTTTAGCTCCAATATCATTTATATTTATCAACTTAAGAAAATCTTTGTCAAATTTTAAGAAAAAAAATATGTCTTTGAATAATAAGAAGAAAAAAAATGAAATTAAGAAGGATTTTACTTAATTTTGTTGAAATATATATAGTAAGAGTATAATTGTTACATTGAGAAAAGAAATATAACATATAAATAAATTATCTATTGATAATTTAGCTTTATTTTTACGGATAAATTGGAGATAATTACTGATGAAGAAAAATTTTAAATTAAAAAAAATCTATAAAAATCTATTATTTATAGGAATTTTTGCTTATGTATTGTATATTTTTATAGGTCAACAGAAAACTTTAAATTCATATAAAAACACTAACGAATATTATACAGAACAAATAAATAAACAATTAGCATATCAAGAATCTTTAACTGCTAAAAAAGATAATATTAATTCAAAAGAATATATAGAAGAAGTTGCTAGAGAAAAATTAGATATGTATTTGCCTAATGAAAGAGTATATATAGACAAGACTAATTAATAAGTAGTAGGCTTTGCTTTAAGAGCCTGCTTTATAAATTTTCTATTTTTTTACGTATATAACAAGGTTAGGCTTCCTTAGTATTGTCCGAGCAAAGTGAGTGGCATATATTTCGCACTTGCTTAGAAGATATACTTAGTGAAATGCCTTTCTTATATGCGACTCGAGTCGTTTTGTTCAATTCTTATAATAAATTTCCATATGATTTTAAATTATATAAAAAATTAATAAAATATTAGGGGGCTTAATTATGAATTTCGAAGAGTTAACACTTGCAGAATTAAAAGAGATAGCAAAGGAAAGAGAGGTCAAAAATATTTCGAAGCTAAAAAAAGAAGATTTAATAGAAATATTATCTAAAGAAACCGATACAATGCAAAATGAAGAAGTAAAAAAAGGAAAAAATCCTTCCGCAATTTCAGGGGGATATAAATTAACAAATGAAGGTGATGAGTTTGTAGAAGGGATTCTAGAAGTTTTACCAGATGGATATGGATTTTTAAGAGGCGATAATTATTTACCTACCTCAAAAGACGTATACATATCACCTGTTCAAATAAAACGCTTTAGGCTAGATACAGGAGATATTGTAAAAGGAATTAAAAGAACTCCAAAAGAAGGAGAAAAATTCCCAGCATTAATATATGTAGGAGAGGTTAATGGAGAACATCCAGAAAATGCAATGAAAAGACGTTCTTTTGATGATTTAATACCAATATACCCTAATGAAAGAATTAAATTAGAAACAACACCAAACGAATACACAATGAGATTAATGGATTTACTTTCTCCAATAGGAAAAGGGCAGAGGGGAATGATAGTAGCTCCTCCAAAGGCCGGAAAGACCACTATCTTAAAGAAAATAGCAAATAGTATTACAGCAAATAACCCTGATATTGAACTAATTGTTTTACTAATAGATGAAAGACCTGAAGAAGTTACAGATATGAAAAGATCTATTAAAGGAGATGTTATATATTCTACATTTGATGAACTTCCAGAACATCATGTTAAAGTAGCTGAAATGGTATTAGAGAGAGCAAAGAGATTAACAGAGCAAAAAAAGGATGTAGTTATATTGTTAGACAGTATAACTAGATTGGCAAGAGCTTACAACTTAGTAATACCAAGTTCGGGAAGAACATTGTCTGGAGGACTTGATCCAAGTGCTTTACATAAACCTAAGAGATTCTTTGGCGCTGCTAGAAACACAGAAGATGCAGGAAGTTTAACAATTCTCGCAACAGCATTAGTGGATACAGGAAGCAGAATGGATGACGTTATATTTGAAGAGTTTAAAGGAACAGGTAATATGGAAGTGCATCTAGATAGAAAATTATCTGAAAAGAGAATTTTCCCTGCAATAGATATAAATAAATCTGGAACAAGAAGAGAAGATTTACTATTGTCAAAAGAAGAACTAGAAACTGTATTTGCTTTGAGAAAAGCAATGTCAAGTATGTCTGTACAAGAAATGACAGAACAATTAATTGATCAAATAATTGCTACAAAATCAAATGAAGAATTTATAGAAAGAATGAAATATTTCTTTAAAGATAATAAATA
>CAKPJR010000028.1 GCA_934162925.1 uncultured Clostridia bacterium
TTGTATATGTTTTAGAAAAAAAACAAAGTATTATTTGTTCAAATAATACTTTGTTTTTCTCCTTATATCATTGCCGCACCTATTATTCCTGCATCATTTTTTAGTTCTGCTACTACAATTTCAGGGATTTGCTCTTTGTTATATAATTCTCCATTTTCATTAATTTTATTTTTTAATCTTTCTATAAATATTTTTTCGTAATGACCAAAGCTTCCTCCAATTGATATTGCTTGTGGTTCAAATATATTTATTAGATTAACTAATCCAATTTCTAAGTTTTCTATGTATTCATCTATTATTTTATCCAGCTCATTATTTTCTTTATTATGTTCCATAAATTCTCTTATTTTTTTACCATCTGTAGTCCCTAGGTTAAACACTTTGCTTATTTTTTCTTTTAGTCTTTTCATAGATGCATAAACTTCAAAACATCCTTTTCTTCCACAATTACATTCTGTTCCGTTCTTCTTTATTACCATATGCCCCACTTCAAAACCAGAATATCTTTTAGGCTTTAGAAGTTTTCCATCTAAAAATACTGCTCCTCCTACACCTGTTCCTATAATTAAGAAAAGTGCATCATCATATTTTTTTAAACTCCCAAATCTTTTTTCTGCTATTGCTGCACATTTAGCATCATTTTCTATATATATTGGAAGGTTAAATTGTTTTTTTAGCTCTGTTACAATTTCAAAGTTTTCAATTCCTAAGTTTTCTGCTTTTATTACTGATGTTTTTGATACAGTGCCAGGGAGTGCAATTCCTATACTTTCTATTTTTTCTTTTTTCAAACTATTTTCCTCTAGTATTTCGTTTATAAGTTCAACTATTGTTTCCAATACAATACTAGACATGTCACTCTTTCTTTTTTCGTAGTCTTTTTCCTTTTTTAATAATAAGTTTCCGCTTTCATCTATTAGCCCTAAGCCAACATGGCTTCCTCCAACATCAACACCAATTTTCATAATATTCCTCCATAATAAATTGTAATTTGTTTAGTTTCGGGTGAATTCAGGACAGTCCCCAAAATCCCCATGTTTGGTGATTTTGATGGACAGTCCCTAGAATTTTCCCTCGCACAAATTCTAATTTATAAGTATGCTGAGAATAACCAAGTACCCATGTATACATTTATTAATGGTACTAAAACTATTATTGTTACAAATATTAATAAAACTCCAACTATTAAATATACAATTTCTGGTAATACCTTCATTACTCTTTGTATAATATTATCTATATCTATGTCCATGTATTCTAGTAGTTTTTCCATCATTTCTGATAAATCAGATTGCATACCTATTTTTAACATCTCTGTTACCATAGGACTTGATAATCCTGATCGTTCAAATGGTTCTATCCAACTCTGTCCAATTAATATATTATTAATAGAAGCTTCTATTAATGACAGCATTACTAAATTAGTTGTAATGTTCTTACTTGTTTCTAATGCTTCTTGTATTCTCATCCCATTTTTTAAATTTAATAACACTGCTCTTATTAATCTTGAAAAGTCAATTGCATAAATCAGCTTTCCGAAAATAGGCATTTTATATTTAAAATAGTGATAATTGTATTTTCCATGCGGAGTTTTTATATATATGACTATTCCTACTATTATCGCTAATATTATGAATGTTGGAATATACCAAAATTCTATCAAATTATCCAGTACTCCTTTAAACCATAATGTCGGTCCTGGTAATTGATCTTCACTTCCTACTTCTTCAAAAACTTTTTGTATTCCTGGAATTGATAATAAAGTTCCTAGTATTAGCAATGCAAGTAACCCCAAAAACATTACTAAGTTGGGCACTAGAATCTTTCTTATTCTTTTTGTCATAGCTTCACTATCTTCCAGATATTTTACTGCTTGTTCTAAGGCCCTTGTTAATGAACCGTGATAATTCCCCTACTTTTATCATATTAATATAAATTGGTGGAAAGACTCCTGCATAATATTCCATAGTAGTATACATATTTTCTCCTGCTTCAACTCCTAGCAGTATATCTTCTATTATCGCTTTAAAAGAATCATTTTCTGTTGTCTCTATAATTGTAGATAATGCATGTATATTATTAAAATTAGCTTTCTTCAATAAATAAAAATTCTGTGTAAAAACAACTATATCTCTATTTGTTATATTAACATTACTAAAAAGTGCTTTTTTTGCTTTTTCTGCGAAGCTATTCCCTTTTGAAGTCACATTTTTTGCTATCTCTTGTTCTCTAACAGTTTTTAATACACTGTTACTACTTTCTACATTTTTTTTCTGTTTTTTCATTATTTTGCTAGCTCTATTACTAACCTTTATTTGAGTAACAGTTATAGGTAACAGCCCATTTTCTTTAAGTTTCTTCAAGAGAACGAACTTACTTATTGCTTCTACTTTCCTATTGTGCACAATTTCACCTTTTGAATTTGCTGCTTTATAATTGTATAAAGGCATACACACCCTCCATTTCTAAATCATCCTCTTTTTATTTTCATTTGCATTATTGTTCTATTTAAAGTTTCTATATTTTTTTCTTCTATTTGCGCTTTTGCTTGAGCTAGGCTTATTTTTTCATCAACAAATAATTTAGCTATTGCATTTATAAGACTTACATTTCCTTTTTCACTATTACTTTGTATTGCATCTTCTAATTCTGATACACTAAATTTTTCTTTTCTAATGCATCCTGAAACTACATTATCTACCACCATAACTTCTGGCAATAACACCAATTTTCCGTCCAATCCTTTTAAAAGTCTTTGAGATACAACTAATTTTAATAAAGACGACATTAAATATTTTATACTTGCCTGATCTCTTACTTCATAAAAATTTATCATTCTATCTATTGTTTCTGCACAAGATTTTGTATGTAATGTTCCAATTACTAAATGTCCTGATTCTGCCATATCTATTGCTGCTTCCATTGTTTCTTTATCTCTTATTTCTCCGTATTACTAGTATGTCGCAGTCTTCTCTTAAAGAGTTTTTTACTCCTTCTCTAAAACTTGTAACATCTCCGCCTCTTCCTACTTCTTTTTGTACTATTATAGACTTTTTACAAGTATGCTTAAACTCTATTGGTTTTTCTAATGTTAAAATCTTTTTATTCTGTGTCTCATTTATCTCATTTATTAAAGCATTTAATGTTGTAGTTTTTCCTGAGTTCGTCTTTCCTGTAACAAGAATTAGTCCTTGAGGTTGAAGTGTCATTCTTCTTACTATATCTGGTACTCCCAATTCTTCAAATTTTGGAAGTGTATTTTTTATAATTCTTAATGTAAAAATTGGCATATCATCTGCCGAAGATATATTTACTCTTAATCTTACATCTCCATATTCATAAGATGTATCTAGTGTTTTTACTGTTTTATATATTTCATCTTTATCTATGTTTCCTCTTACAAAATAATCATACGCTTCGTATAGCTCTGATTCTCCTAAAACATCTTCCTCTTCTATTTCTACTAATTCTCTTGAAATTCTCATTATAGGCTTTAATCCATTAATTAAGTGCACATCAGATGCATCATTTTTTATTGCAATGTCTAAGACTTTATTTATATTTACCATCGTATCCTCCTTAAAATATCTTTAGTATATTATTAGTTTTTTATTTATTTCTTCCAACGTAGTTATTCCACTAATTACTTTGCTAATTCCATCTATTAATAATGGTTTATATGCACCTTTTAGCGCTTCTTCTCTAACCTCTATACTTGATGCTCCATTTACTATTAATTCTTTAATATTGTCCTCTATATTTAAGACTTCATATATACCTATTCTTCCATAATATCCACTATTATTGCATTCTTTACATCCTACTACATCATAAGTAAATTTTCCTTCTAGATTAAAATCAAAATTATATTTTTTGCCAATTTGTAATATTATGTTTTTTTCTTCTTCTGTAAATTCTCTTTGTTTTGCACATTTTTTGCATATTTTTCTTACCAATCTCTGTGATACAGTAGTCCCTACAGTACTAGAAATATCATAATTAGAAATCCCCATTTTTCTAAGTCTTGTTATAACCTCTATTGCATCAATTGTATGAATTGTTGAAAGTACATAATGACCAGTTTGTCCTGCCTGTAAAGCTATTTCTGCAGTTTCTTTATCCCTTATTTCTCCAAGTAAAATTATGTCAGGATCCTGTCTCAATACTGTTCTTAAAGAATCTGAAAACCTAAGTTTTTCATTAATTTCTATTTGATTTAATCCTGGTATACGAATTTCAACTGGATCTTCGATTGTAGTTATATTTATCTCGGGTCTATTTAAATAATCTATTATACTATATAAAGTTGTTGTTTTTCCTTCTCCTGTAGGTGCTGCAATAATAGTTATACTATTTCTTTTGTTAAAGCTTGTCCTTATTAATTCTTTATCATCTGGAAAACCTAAATCTGTAAGACCTCTAATATTTAAATTTTTCTTCAATAATCTTAGTACAAACTTTTCTCCATATATATTTTTCTGAGAAGAAACACGTATATTATAATCTGGATACATTATAATTCTTCCATCCTGTGATTCTTGTTTTTCCTGAAACATATTTGATATTGCTTTTAATCTTCCTATAATTTGAGTTTGTTTTTCTTTTGGAATTTTTGCAGCTGTTACCAGTTCTCCATCTATTCTGTACCTTACTCTAACCTCATTTTCTAATGGCTCAATGTGTATATCACTTGCTCTTTTCTTCATTGCGCTTTTTATTATACTATCTACTAATCCTGTAGTATCCGTATTTGAATTAATATTTTCTGTTGCGGTTCCCTCTAGTAATTCCAATATATTATTAATGTTTTTTTCAAAAGTTATATATCTTTCCATTATTAACCCTTTATTTAAAAGAATTAATCTTACAGTATCTACAGATCTTTTATTTAAAGTATCTGCAAAACATACTTTTATTTTATTTCCTGTTATATCAAATGGTATGGCTTTATTATGCCTAGCAACATCCATTGAAATATAATCAGAGATATTTAAGTTAATATCGTCTTTTGTTAATATAATAGACTTTTCATCTAGTATATCACCTAAGGCTTCTATTAATTGATATTCATCACATAAATGTAGTATATTAATAATTTCTATAATTTTTTTATTAGGATTCTCTCTTTGATAATCTAACGCCTTATTAATATCTTCTTCTGTAACTAAACCTCTTCTTACTAATTCTATCCCTATTGGTCCTTTTCTTTTGTTATCCATAAGTTTTCCTCCTTAATTTGCATATATAATTATTATAATATATTTTTATATTATTTTATATATTATTTTGTTCATTACATAAAACTTCCAATTATATTTTTTCCCATATTCCTATATCCTCATTCTGAAAATCGCTTTTAACAACATATTTCGTACCTATGTCAACTAATTTTTCATATCCATTTTGTTCTTCCAGATAATCATTTGTATTGCTAAACAAATATTTTATATCTGTTTCATCTTCTGGGTTGACTGCATATCTTGGAATCCATTTATATTTTGTATAAGTGTCTTCTATTTTATCTCCTATTTTTAAATTATTGCTTGTTATTGCAATAGTTGCATAAATATTTTCATTGTAATTATACCATGTAGCATCATTTTCATCGCAAACAATATATTCGCTATTTTTTTGTTTTACTGGATAAATTTTTTCTCCAGCATTCAAGTTAATTAAACTTAAATCTGGCTTGTTTGGTGTTACAATTTTTTCTCTGTTTTTGTTTTTTCTCATTGTAATACTTTGTTTTTTATTTCCTAATTTATATTGCACTGTAGCTGTAACTTCTTTGAGTAAATCTAGCTTTCCTTCATTTCCTTCTAATTCGTTATATTTTTGTACTTTTATTATAATTTTAAAAGGAGTCTCTACATCTGTATTTTCGTCATTTACAGCCTTTACGCCTGAACTATTATATTTTTCATTTAAATATGTTATCAACTTTTCTTCAGTTACTTCTTCATAATATAGTTTATCTACGTATTCAAATATATCAATTATATAATTGTTTGCTTTACTCATTCTTTTTAAGGAACTATTCGATAAATAAATATTATATGCTAATGTTGCTATTATTGCTGTAAATATTGTTATTATAATTATTGCCATGATGGCATCCGAAGCAACGAATCCATCACTGTTTTTTAAGTTTCTTTTTTTCATTATATTCTCCTTGCAAAAATTTCAATTTATACTATTAATTAAAGAAATTATATATAATTAATATTAATATATTCGAAAAACATAGGTAAAATCCTAAAGATTGCTGCATATCATTTTCACTATTAGTATTTTTTGATTTGATTGATTTTATATTGTATCTAATTTGGTTTATATTAGAAACTAATAACGCTAATCCTATGCTAATAATTGTAATAGTTTCATTTGTGGCTATTGTCAAATATAAGCATAAATTTAATATTTGCATTAAATATTCTTCATTTTTGTTTTGTCTTAATAGTATATTTATAAATATAATTATAATTAAAGTACTTAAATATATCACATATTTATACATATTATAATTTAGTATATATAAATATATTATATATATTATTTCAATAACTAATCCAAATAATAATACAGGTTTAGAAATAGAATGGCTTTCCTTTTCAATTCCTCCGATTATAAACAATGTAGAAACATAAAAAAATCCGAATAATAGATATACTATTTTTGACGTATTTATGCTATATATGTTTATTTTTAAAGATAGAGCAAATAATAGAAATAAAATTCCTGAAAAAATTTCTAGGCAAATATATCTTGGTCTTATTTTTTCTTTACAATATCTACACTTTCCCCCTAAAAATATATAGCTCAAAATTGGTATCATATCCCAAAATCCTAATCTATGATTACACTTAGGACAATATGATCTTTTATGTGTTATATCTTGTTTTAGTGGTATTCTATATATTGCAAGTGAAAAAAAACTTCCGAGTAATGTTCCTATTATAAATATTGTTAAATATATTATTATTTCCAATTCTATTTGCTCCTTTATAGCATTTTAGGCATATACATATAAATGCACATGCCATTCAATGTTGTTACTATTAACTTTTTTCTATCAAATTAATAATAATCGCTAACATTTTTTACTTCACCGTTTACTGTAACTTTTCCGTTAGATAAGTTTAATTCTGCGTTTCTAGCTTCAGCTGTATTGTTAGCAGCATCTTTTGCATTAGTAAATAAACCTCCGTTTAAAGCAACTGTTATACTAACACCTACTAATATTAACATTACTATAATAGTAATAACTAAAGCTACTAGTGTAATACCTTTTTGTTCTTTCATCATTTGTTTCCCTCCTTTTAAAATTATTATATATATTATTTAAAATAAATAATATCAAAACTTACCAGATTTATTGTAATAAACCTCTTTATTTTCTGTATTTGTTTCATTACTTATTGAATTTATATTATTTGTAACCTCAGTATTTGTTACTTCTGTACTACTATTTGTACTAGAATCTGCAAAAGGATTTGGATTTCCCTTTTTGTAATCTTTTTTAGATTCATATGCATTTAAATCTGTTTCATCTATATAATGAGTTTTTACTATGTTTTGTGTTTCATCTAAATTTTCTTTTAATTCCGATTTTATATCTTCTGGGAATTCGTAAGCTTGTCTTTTTATTGGTATAGTTTTATTCTTTGGAATATAATCATAAAACACTATTCCAAGAATTAGTACTATAGCTATTAATAATAATATAACAATTCCCGCTTCTTTTGCAATAGTTTTTATCATAAATACCTCCTTAGTTTTAATCTAATGTAATTCCAACATTTTCTACTTTAAAAGTAGCTTCTACCCATTCAGGATCATATATTATTGTTTTATTTTCATCAGTTTCTGAATTGTTTGAAGTATTATTAGTAGTATTAGTATTATTTTTACTATTTTCTGTGTTATTTGTTGTATTAGCATTTGCTGTATTAGTCTGATTTGTTGAATTTGATAAGCCTGAGCTTACTATTTCTGTAACTTTTTTAAATGGACTTATTTTTTCAGTTGTTTTAGTTTTTGGATCTCCATTTAGTACAGTGGTTTTTGTTGTCGTAGTTGTATATGGTTGCACTGATAAATTTTTCAATTCAAATTTTAGCTGCTCATCATTCTCAACATCATATAAGAAGTCTGTAATGCCAACATAACTTCCAACTAATGTAATTTGTAAGTCATATACATCTGCTGTTCCGCGTTGTTTTTAAATCTAGATTTAAAGATTTTACGTTTTCTTCTTTTCTATAGCTTCCTAATACAGTCCATAAATAATGAATTTTATATGTTTTTATTTCAAATGCCCCGATATTTGTTTCACCTGTACTATATTTGACTTTACTTTCATATTCTTGTTTACTAGTTTTTAAATTTTCTATCGCCTTTTTCAACTCTTCTTCTTCGTTAGGATATGTTTGGCTATCAAGTTCATTAGCCTCTTTTATGTCTTCTTCTAGCTCTGAACTAGCCTCTTTTATGTCATTGATGCTTTCTATTTTTATAAATTTAATTCCATGCCAAATCAAGAAATAACTTAAAATTAATAATAGCACAATTAAAATTGATATTAATATTTTTTTCACATTAATCTCCTTTTATATATAATAAGCTCTTAATTAATATGGTAAGTTGCCTTGTATTGTAATTTTTATAAATTCGTCTTTCTTCACTCCTGAGCTAGATGTTACATCTGTTAGAATTCCTTCATTTTTTATTTTAGCTATAAAATATCCCAGTTGCTCATATTGTTCTGATTGAGCTTCTATTTTTATAACTTTTCCAGATGTATTTTTTATTGATATAAGTTGAACCCCTTTAGGAATATTAAACATTACCTCTGTTAAAAAATTAGGCAAAGCATTCTTTCTTGCATAGCTTTGTGTAAGTTTTTCGTTTGCTTCATTTATTTTTTCTACTAATGAATTATACTGTTCCGTCCTAGACGTTACTAGCCTACTATTTTTTGTAATATTATCTATCTGGTTTTGAGTATAAGTAATATATTCTTGGACCTCATCATCTTTTTTATTTATTTGATGTATAATTATTTTTGAAAATATTGTATAAATAATTAGTACTGCCAATAATAGCACTGCAGTTCTAATCATATATCTTTCAACTCTGTCTAATCCTTCTCCAAATTCCAAATTAAAACTATTTTTTATTCTATCTTTAATTCCAATGCCAGGTTCTTTACCTTCATTATTTTTTTTAGTAGTATTTACTTCAGCTTTTACTAAGCCAGAAAGTTGTTCTAATTTTCCATTTCTTTTAAAATTAATTTCTTTTTTTCCTACCCCTAATCCTTGAAGTGCTAAAGATATTGCTGAATTCACTTCTATATAATCTTTTATATTCAACTTAACATTAGTCTTTTTTATAAAAAACGGTGTTAATATTTCACATTTTTTATCTGGAAAGTTTTCTTCAAAGTATAAATCTATGTTATTTATAACCGCTGCAAGCCCTGTTATATAAACATTATTTATTTCTATTTGATTTGCAGTTATTATATCTTTTATTTTTTCTATAATTTTATATAAGACTGGCATTATATCTTCCATATATTCATTTTCTTCTACTTGAAGATTTCTGCCTTGTGTAGTATATATAGTAGTATTTTTGCATATTTCATATGCTTTTGCATATGAATTTTCTTTTATAATAATGCTATCTAATATTTCTTTCATTCCATTTTCTATTATATCCACTCTTTGAATTTCGCCATTTACTATTGTAGTAACTGAAGTATTTTTTTCTATATTTACAATTATGCTATTTTTTTTATCAGCAAAAGTAGATAAATTTGCAATACTTAGAGGTAATGGAACCACTTGATTAACCCTATATGCATCTAATAATTGTAGTCTTCTTACAATACTTGATTTATCGACATACGCATATAAACCATTTATTTTATCTTTATCTTCAAGATTTGATGATAATAAGCTTCTATATTCCAAAGCTTTTCTATTTTTTCCTGTTTCATTGCAATATAAATCAAATTCTGTTGCAATCGCTGTGTTTAAATCCTTTTTACTAAGCAAACTAAATAATTGAGCATATGAATATTTTTCGTCTGATAAGTTGACTGAAATTGGTGTTTTATAGCTATATGTTTCATTTATTATTTGTTTTACTGCCTCATCTATATTGTCGAAAAATTTCATACCAAAAGACTCAATCCTGAAATTATCATGATCTTTAGAAAGTTTAGCATATTTAATTAAATTGTTTTCTAAATACAGTCCTAAACAACTTGGCATTATTTTCTCCTCTTATTATTTTCTTTTGCTTTATATTATAATTTACAATTAATATATATTGATACTTGAATTTTTTATACATTTTAGTATTTTTTTCAAGTTTATTTAATTTTTATTCACAATTATTTTATAGTATTTTACTGAAATGTCAATATTTTTATACTATTTGTAACCCAATTGTAACATAATTGTAATATATTTTTTAAAATTGTTTTTTTGCCCTTTTTTGTATATTTTTAATAGTTTTGGAAATTATAATTTTATCAAAACTTTTTATTAAATTATGGAGGTTTTTATGACTGTAGAAAAACATTTAAAATTAACAGGTATATCTAATGTCTCTTGGAAAGACGCTATAACAAAGACAATTGCAGAAGCATCTAAAAGCATTGACTATATTTCCTCTGTCACTGTGTTAGAGCAAAAAGCTAAAATAGATGGAAATAAAATTATAGAATATTATTCAACTATAGAGCTCACATTTAATGTTGATTCCTCTAGGGATTAAAGAAGGGAGGGATTTTTTTGGAACCAATAAATACTCAAAAAGAATATCAAGAATATGTTAATAAGAAATCACCAAATTCTCCAATCTGGAAAAACTGTTTAAATAGTTTCTGGGTTGGTGGTTTAATTTGCAGTATTGGGCAAATAATAATGGAAATATGCAAATATAGAGGATTAGATAATGAGATAAGTGCAACTATAACATCTATAATTTTAATATTTCTAAGCGCATTTCTTACAGCACTTAACTTATTTAATAAAATTGGTAAATTTGCCGGTGCCGGTTCTCTTGTTCCTATTACAGGTTTTGCAAATTCCATAGTATCACCTGCCATGGAATATAAATCAGAAGGATATGTTATGGGTGTAGGCGCTAAGATGTTTACAGTTGCTGGCCCCGTACTAGTTTATGGAATTTCTTCTTCTATATTAGTTGGAATTATTTATTTAATTTTCAACACTCAATCTATAACACTAGTATAAGTAAATTTTATTAAATAAAACAAATTGGAATTTGTTTTATTGAGGTGAGAGGTGTGATGTGGGAGGTGTGATTTGTAGGGGCGTATTG
>CAKPJR010000029.1 GCA_934162925.1 uncultured Clostridia bacterium
AAAAAATAAAATAGAAGAAAATAAAATAAATAATTCAGAAATAAAAAATAAAATAGAAGAAAATAAAATAAATAATTCAGAAATAAAAAATAAAATAGAAGAAAATAAAATAAATAATTTAGAAATAAAAAATAAAATAGAAGAAAATAAAATAAATAATTTAGAAATAAAAAATGAAATAGAAGAAAATAAAATAAATAGTTTAGAAATAAAAAGTAAAATAGAAAAAAATAAAATAAATAATTTGGAAGAAAAAAATTATGAAAAAGATAAAATAGAAATAAAATTTTTAAGAGCAGACGAAAGAAAATTTGAAGAAGAAAGCATAGATATTTCTTCTATAAAATCTGAAGAAGAATTGATAGAAAAATTGGATGAAATGAATTTGGAAGAAGAAAACTTTTATAAGATAATACTAAAAGGGACAAAAAAAATAGAATTAAACGAAACAAGAATATGTAAACTAATACAAAAAGATATGATCTTAAAAGTGAGGGATAAAACAGAAACAGAATACAATATTGACAATTTAGCTATGCAAAAAAATCTAAAAGGTATGTTTGTGAAGAACCTACTTGAAAAACTAAAATCTGATCCACAGGAAGAAGATAGTATAAAAAAAGCTATGGAAATAGGACTTAAATTATTTGAGTAAAACTTAACTTTAAAGTAAAAAAATGAGTAAAAAATTAGGCTGAAATTGGCTGTGGATAACCTAAGAAAAGCATGGGAAATACAGCTGTAAAACGATAATATTAGTAGAGTGAATAGAAAGAAGCCAAGAGTGCAAGAATGCCAAAAAACACACATAATATTATGTGAACAATCGAAGGCATCCAAGAAAGGCATGCTGAGAAACAAGTAAATTTTTAATTGATAATTAAAAGAAAATTTAGAAAGTATGATATAAAAACAAGTAAAAAAATATGGAAAGATTAACTAAGACAAAGTGACGAAAATTATGTAAAGAACAAAACAGATAGAATTTATGTAAATAAAACAAAAGGCAAAAAAAGGAAATGAAAAAACAAGTAAGTAGAAAATTTGCAAACCAAAAAACGCAACAAAAAATTGACAAATTGTAAAACAATATTTTAGAAAAATTAAAAAAATGAATAGAAAACCCAAAATGAAAAATTGACTAAAAAACAAAAAAATAAAAAATGAAATTATAATATATAAAAACTAATCAAAAAAATTGTGTAGGTGAAATATATAAAACAAAAAATAATTTTTAAAAAAATAAAATTAAAAATAAATATTTTAAAAAATAAAAAAAATAAATAAAGAATTAATAATAAAATAATTTAAAAATAAATATTAAAATAAATAATAAAAATTAATTAAAAAAATAATAACATACTAAAAATAAAAAATGAGGTGATTTTTTGAAAATAGATTTTTTAAAAATAAATGGATTTGGAAAAATAAAAAATAAAGAAATTAATTTAGAAAAAAATATTAATTTAATTTATGGAAAAAATGAATCTGGTAAAAGTACTTTATTAAAATTTATAGATGGAATGCTTTATGGTATTTCAAAAAATAAAAATGGAAAAGACATATCTGATTATGATAAATATAAACCTTGGAACACAGAGGAATTTTCAGGGAAAATAAATTATACTTTAGATAATGGAAATAAATATGAAGTTTTTAGAGAATTTTCTAAAAAAAATCCTAAAATATATAATAGTAATTTAGAAGAAATATCTAAGCAATATAATATTGATAAAAATAAAGGAAATCAATTTTTTTATGATCAAACAAAAATAGATGAAACATTATTTTTAAGTACAAATATTGTAGAACAAAATGAAAGTGTTTTAGATAGCAATAGTCAAAATCTATTAACTCAAAAAATAGCAAATATATTATCATCAGGAGAAGATAATGTATCATATAAAAAAGTAATGGAAAAATTATCCAAAAAATTAATTGAAGAAGTTGGAACAGAAAGAACTGTTGGAAGGCCTATAAATGAAGTTACGGAGAAAATAAAAGAAATAAAATTAAAAAAAGAAGAACTAAATAATTGCTCTAGTATTAATGAAGAAATAAAAGAAAATAAAAAATATATTTTACAGGAAATAAAAAATATAGAAAATGAAATTAATTTAAATAAGGATATAAAAATATCAAGAGAAAACGAAGAAAAAGAAAAAGAGAAAATAAATATTAAAGAAAAAATAAATTTAGACTATGAGGAAAAAATAAATAATTTAAAAAACAAATTAAATAATAAAAAAGAAGCAAAAACTAACAATAAATTAAATAGAATAAATTTAATTATAATTTTAATATTAATTTTATTAAATATTTTAATTAATTTTATTAATATTTCTAAAATAATAGAAAAAATTATTATATATACCACAATTATTTATTTGATTTTAAATTTAGTAAGATATTTAAAAAATAAATATAATAAAAATAAAATTGAAAAGAAAGAAAATATAGAAAAAATAAAAAACGAAAAAGAAATAGAAATTTTAGAAGAAAATAAAAAAAATAATATAGATGAAATAAATAAAATAGAAAAAGAAATTAATGATGAAAATAGTAAACAACTGGAAAAAATAATCAATAAATATGAAAAACAATTTAATAAAGCAGAAATACAAAAATTATTTTATTTAGATTTAAATAGTATGGAAAAGCAAATAGAATTATTAAATAGAGAATATAATAATAAAAAAATAGAATTAAATACAATTAATATTAAGGAAAGTGAAAACAATATTAAAATACAAAATAAACTTGAATATGAAGAACAACTAGAATATTATCAAGAACAGAAAACAGAAATAGAAAAATTAGAAACAAGTATAAAAATAGCAAAAGATGCATTAGAACAAGCATATTCAGAAATGAAAAATGAAGTTACACCTAAATTTACAAAAGATTTATCTAATTTGATAGAAAAAATTTCCAACAATAAATATAAAAATGCAAAGTTTGATAGTGAATATGGTCTTAGAGTAGAAATGGAAAATGGAGAATATATGGACTGCAATAGGCTAAGTATAGGAACAATAGATCAATTATATTTATCTCTTAGGTTATCTGCAATGAATGAAATAACAGAAGAAACCCTGCCAATAATTTTAGATGAAGCTTTTGCTTATTATGATAGTGAAAGATTAGAAAATATTCTAAAATATATTTATGATAATTATAAAAATAATCAAGTCCTAATTTTTACATGTACAAACAGAGAAAAACAAATTTTAGATAAATTAAATATGGAATATAATTTAATTAATTTATAAATAGTAATTTATACACTATTAAAGTTGAAAAAACTTTAATAGTTGTGTATAATAATATAGTTAGATTAAATAAAGAGGAGATATGTATGTTTCAAAAATTAGAAGACGTAGAGAAGAGATATGAGGAACTTAATAAAAAAATAAGTGATCCAGAAGTTATTGCAAGACAAAGTGAATGGCAAAAGTGTATGAAAGAACACGCTTTAATTTCAGATGTTGCAGAAAAATATAAAGAATATAAAAAAGTAAAAGCAGATATGGAAGAAGCAAAGGAAATGATGAATGATAAAGAGCTAAAAGAACTTGCAGAAATGGAATATCAAGAGGCAAAAGAAAAACTTCCAAAAATAGAAGAAGAATTGAAGTTTTTACTAATACCTAAAGATCCAGATGATGATAAAAATATAATATGTGAAATAAGAGCTGGAGCAGGAGGAGAAGAGGCAGCATTATTTGCTGGAACTTTATTTAGAATGTATTCAATGTATGCAGAAACAAAACATTGGAAAATAGATGTTCTTAATGAAAATGAAACAGGTCTTGGAGGATATAAAGAAGTAACATTTATGGTTACAGGAAAAGGTGCATATAGTAGATTAAAATTCGAAAGTGGAGTGCATAGAGTTCAAAGAGTTCCAGATACAGAAAGTAGTGGAAGAATTCATACATCAACAGCTACAGTTGCAGTATTACCTGTTGTTGAAGATGTAGAAATAGAAATAAACCCAGCAGATGTAAAAATGGAAGTGTTTAGAGCATCAGGTGCTGGAGGACAACATGTTAACAAAACATCTTCAGCAGTAAGATTGATACACGAACCTACAGGAATAGTAGCAGAATGTCAAACAGAAAGATCTCAAACTCAAAATAGAGAGTATGCAATGAGGTTATTAAAATCTAGAATATATGAGCAGGAAAAAGCAAAACAAGATGCTGAGCTTGCAAACGAAAGAAAATCACAAGTAGGAAGTGGAGATAGAAGCGAAAAAATTAGAACATATAATTACCCACAAGGTAGAATTACAGATCATAGAATAGGAATGAGTATATATCAAATGGAGAATTTCTTAAATGGAGATTTAGATGAAATGATAAATAACTTAATTGCAGCAGATAGAGCAGAAAAATTAAAAGGAGATTCTTAAAACAAGAGTAAGCAATACTGAGAGAAATAAACTTTATTGAAATTTGTGTAAAAAAAGTAGCCCTAATGTAAAAAGAATTAGGACTACTTTTTTATTACAGCAAGATTACGAAAATATGACAAAAATGTAACATTACTATTGACTTTTTTTGCAAAATATAATATTCTAATACCAACGAAAAATTTACTAATTAAATGGAGGAATTTGTCTTGGCTATCGGAGATATAATAGTAGGTATTGACATAGGAACTTCCAAGGTAAATGCTGTAGTAGGAGAAGTAAATAATTTCAATCAGGTGGAGATTATTGCTACAAGCGAATGTAAATGCTTTGGGATGAAAAAGTCAAAGATTACAGATGAAGAAGAAGTAATAGCAGCAATTTCTAAAACTATTGCAGAAGTTGAAGAGTTTGCAAATATAAAAATACATTCAGCATATGTTACAATACCAGGTAAATATATAACGATTGTACAAAATAGTATTGTAAAAGAAGCAAAAGATAAGTATGCAGGAATTTCAACAAAAGATGTAACATCAGCAATAATGCAGGTAAAAGACATAGATATTCCAGATGACAAAGTTTTAATAGATATAGTAGCAAATGAATTTTCTCTAGATAATGGAAGAATAATAGATGATCCAGTAGGCAGCTTAAGTTCTACATTTACAGTAAAAGGACAAGTTGTTTTAGCAGATAAAGCGTATGTAAAACAATTAACTAGTATATTTAAAAAAGCAAATATAGAAATAGATGGAATAGTTTCAAATGTTTTAGCAGAAAGACAATTAATATTAGATAAAAATGAATTAAAAGATAATGTTATGATTCTAGATATTGGAGCAGGAAATACTGACATAGGTGTGTTTGAAGGAGAATCTTTTATCTATAATAATACAATTCCACTAGGTGGAGATAACATTACAGCTGATATAGCTTATGTCTTTAATATAAGCGAAGAAGAAGCAGATAGACTAAAAAAACAATATGGACTAGCTTTGAAATCTTTTATAGATAACGATACAGATATAATATTAAATACATATAAGGGCGAAGAAAGAACAAAAACAATAAAAAGCTCTGAATTAATAGAAGTAATAGAAGCAAGAGTGGAAGAAATATTTTCTTTAGTAAATAAAAGTATTTCTAATGAAGGAATAAAATCGAATATAAATAATGTAATTTTAACAGGACAAGGAATTACAAATATAAATAAAAGTGATGTTGCAGGAAAAATTACATTAAATATTCCAGTAAAAATATCAACTGGAAGGCTAATAAGCACAATAAAGCCAAACTTTAGATCAAGTTATGCTTTGGTAAAATATGTAGCATCAAGACCTTATGCAAAAACAGTTTCTAGCAGTATTGATACTAGATCAGAGGAAAGTTTCTTTAAAACAATTATGGAAAGAATAAAAGAATTTTTCTATTCATAAAGCTTAAATGCTAAGCAAACAATAAATAAGTTATAAATTTTTTTAAATAAATGTAATATTTGGAATAATGTGATATAATTAGTGAACTATTAATTCCAAAACTCAAAATTAAGAAGGAGGATTAAACAAAATGATGGACACAGATTATGAAGAAAACAATTATATGATGGATGGCACAGCAACAATAAAAGTTATTGGTGTTGGAGGTGCTGGTAATAACGCTATAAATAGAATGATTGAATCGGGAATAAAAAATGTTGAATTTATAGCAGTTAATACAGATAGACAAGCACTTCAATTATCAAAAGCAAGTTCAAGAATTCAAATAGGTGAAAAATTAACAAGAGGTTTAGGAGCAGGAGCTAATCCAGATATTGGTATGCAAGCTGCTGAAGAAAGTAAAGCAGAAATAGCAGAAGTATTAAGAGGAGCAGATATGGTGTTCGTTACAGCCGGAATGGGTGGAGGAACAGGAACAGGTGCAGCTCCAATAGTAGCAGCTGCTGCAAAAGAACTTGGAATTTTAACAATAGGTGTTGTAACAAAACCATTTACATTTGAAGGCAAAAAAAGACTTAATCAAGCTGAAAAAGGAATTGCTAATTTAAAAGAAAGAGTAGATACATTAGTTGTTATACCAAATGATAAACTATTACAAATAATAGATAGAAGAACTTCTATAGTAGAAGCTTTCAAAATGGCAGATGATGTATTAAGACAAGGTGTTCAAGGTATATCAGATTTAATTTCAGTGCCAGGATTAATAAACTTAGACTTTGCAGATGTTAAAACTGTAATGCTAAATACAGGAATGGCTCATATGGGTATTGGTAGAGCAAGTGGAGAAAATAGAGCAGAAGATGCAGCTAAACAAGCAATTCAAAGTCCATTACTAGAAACATCAATAGAAGGTGCAAGAGGAGTTATAATAAATATTACAGGTGGAAATGAATTAGGATTACAAGAAGCAAACACTGCTGCAGAACTTATTCAAAGAAGTGTAGATCCAGAAGCTAACATTATATTTGGTGTTGTTACAGATGAAACTTTAGGTGACGAAATAACAATAACAGTAATAGCTACAGGATTCGAAAAAGAACAAGAAATATCTAGCTTAGGTGTGGAAAATTTAGTAACAAATACTTGGAATAAAAAAATAAACTCTATTCCAACACCAAGTGAAAATAGAGAATCACAAGGAGATTTAGACATACCATCTTTTTTAAGAAAAAAAGGAAATAAATAGTAAAAACAATTAATAAAATAAAATTTAAAAAGAAATAATCTAATTTAGTAGATTATTTCTTTTTTTCGCCTTCACAAAATGACACATTATTTATTCAATAGGTAGTACAATATTTAGCACAGAATATAAGAATTAATTTAAAACAATAACAGAATACGAGGTGATTTATTGACCATATATATAGATATAATTTTTTTAGAAAACCTATTTATGAATTATATTATTATATATGCAACAGGAATTATAGTAAAAGCACCTATAAAGATAATAAGAACCTTTTTAGCTAGTGGTATAGGTGGAGTATATGCAATTTTATCATATATGTCTATGTTGGAAATATGTTCAAATTTATTTTTAAAAATAGCATTGTCTGTGGTTATGGTTTATATTGCATTTAATCCAAAAAATAAAAAAATATTTTTAAAACAGTTGATGATTTTTTATCTAACTTCGTTTACTTTTGGAGGAGTAGCTTTTGCACTCTTATACTTTGTAAGCCCACAAAAAATCTTAATGGAAAAAGGAGTTTTAATAGGTACATATCCAATAAAAATGGTACTGGCTGGTGGAATTGTGCGGATTCATAATAATAACAAGAGCATTTAAAAATATAAAAGGAAAGTTAACTAAAAAAGATATGCTATGTTCTCTAAAAATAATTATAAATAAAAAAAGCAAATATATAAAATCAATTATAGATACTGGAAATTTTTTAAGAGAGCCAATCAGTAAATTACCTGTTGTAGTAGTGGAAAAAAGAGCACTAGAAAAAGTAATACCAGAATATGTTTTAGATAACTTAGATAAAATTATAGATGGTCAAGAAGTGGATTTACAAGACTATATGGCAAAAGTAAGATTAATCCCATTTTCTTCTCTTGGAAAAGAAAATGGAATGTTACTTGGAATAAAAGCAGATGCAATATTAGTAGAAACAGATGAAAAAAGCATAGTTTTAAGTAACGCAATTATAGGTATCTATAATGGGATTTTAAACAAAATGGGTAAATATCAAGCTTTAATAGGACTAGATATAATAGAAGGTGATGAAAAAGTAAATGAATATGTGAAAAGCTATACAGCATAAAAAAAATAAAAAATTAGGAGGGAAATACTTATGAATATATTGGAGATATTAAGAATTAAGCTTAATACAATTTACGTTAAATACTTAAATAATGAGGAAATTGAAAAATTTCCAATATACTATATAGGAGGAAGCCAAACTTTACCACCTCCATTAGATGCAAATGAAGAGGACGAATATTTAAAAAGATTAGATAATAATGATGTAGAAGCAAGACAAGTATTAGTAGAAAGAAATTTGAGATTAGTTGTATATATTGCAAAAAAATTTGAAAATACAGGAGTTGGAATAGAAGACTTAATATCAATAGGAACAATTGGATTAATGAAAGCAATTAACACATTTAACACAGGAAAAAATATTAAACTTGCAACATATGCTTCAAGGTGTATAGAAAACGAAATATTAATGTATTTGAGAAGAAGCAATAGAATAAAAGGGGAAATTTCAATAGACGAACCATTAAATCAAGATGGGGATGGAAATGAGTTATTATTATCAGATATATTAGGTACAGAGCCGGATATTACATCTAGAGGTTTAGAAGATGAGGTCGATAAAGTATTATTGAAAGCATCTATAGAAAAATTGAGCAATAGAGAAAAAAATATAATGGAGCTTCGATTTGGATTTATTAGCGGAACTGAAAAAACACAAAAAGAGGTAGCAGACATGCTACGGAATTTCACAAAGTTACATATCAAGATTAGAAAAGAAAATAATGAATAAAATGAAAAAAGATATATTAAGCAAAACAGGATAGAGTTTTGCTCTATCCTTCTTCTAAATCAAGTACATTTTCCATACTAGAAATTTCTGTGAAAACAGAATTTATATTTACGCCTTTGTGATATCTAAAAATCAAGCTTAAATCTGCCAAATCTTCCTCATTTGGCTTACCTGTTTTGATTTTTTTAATATTAATATCATTTTTGTCAAGGATCTTTTGTATAGCTGGTAAGGTGTCTTGAATATCCCTTACTGTTAAATCTAAAGAAACATTAGTAAAATGATCTAATGATTCAAATAAATTATGAGAGTGAGAAAGTATTACATATACAATTACAGTAGAAATAATTCCACCTATGTAAAAACCAGCTCCAATGCTAAGACCAATACAAGTTGTAGCAAGTAAACTAGAAGCAGTAGTTAATCCCTTTACATTAAATCCATCTCTTAAAATAGTACCAGCACCTATAAAACCTATACCAGAAAGTAACTGAGCTGGAATTCTAGATGCATCAACTGAATATTTATAACTTAAATATTCACCACAAAGCATAATAAGTACAGCACTAATACCAATTAAAGAATGGGTTTTAAATCCAGCTGGTTTATTAACAGATTCTCTTTCTGCACCAATAAATCCTGCTAATAGAAATCCTAAGATAAGCCTAATTATAGCTTCGAACCAAAATGTTGAAATTAAGTTTTGTAAAAATTGCATATTCCCTCCTAAAAAATATTATATAAATATTATAATTTAATAATAGTGTAAATTAAAGAAAAAATTAAAAATTAATTAAAATATTTACTTATTTCTTCTAAATTACAAAAATTATTTTGTCTAAAAACCTCATAAGCCACAATAGCCACCGAATTAGATAAATTAAGAGAACGTAGAGTTTCTCTCATAGGAATTCTTATAGTATTTTCTAAATGTTCCTTTAACAAGCTTTCAGGAAGACCTTTAGTTTCTTTTCCAAATAAAAGAAAAACTTCTTCTAATTTAGAATAATCAACATCAGAATAACAATGTTGGCCCTTTGTTGTAACTAAAAACATATTATTATTTACTGGATATTTTTTCAAGAAATCAGATAAAGAATTATGCTCTTCTATATCTAATTTATCCCAATAATCAAGACCAGCTCTTTTTACATATTTATCAGAAATCTCAAAACCAAGAGGTCTTACTAAATGCAATTTTGCACCAATTGCAGCACAAGTTCTTGCAATGTTTCCTGTATTTTGAGGTATTTCTGGTTCTACTAAGACAATATTTAAATTCATAACAATCCCTTCCTTAAAAAAACTGAATATAATTATAGCATAGAATTAGAAAACAGTAAAATAAATTGGAATTTGTAAAATGGATGTGTGAGGTGTGCAGTGAGAGGTGGGATTTGTAGGGGCGTATTGCATACGCCCAAAAACGAATTTGTTGCAAATGTTGTAGGGGTTGCCGCCCTCGGCGACCCGCAATCGTAAAATTAGCAAAAAATATATTGCACATGTGATTTGAAAATTATGATGATTGTAGGGGCAGGCCCTGTGTCTGCCCAAAATTTACAATTATTTTTTTATGATTTTCGGGCGAGCACGGAGCACCGCCCCTGCAACGTTTGTAATAGATTACATTTACGATTCAGGACAGTCCCCTTTTGTTATCCAACAAAAGAGGGACAGTCCCTAGAATCGTTCACACAAATTCCAATTTATTTGACTTTTATATGTTGAAATGCTAAACTAATGTTTAATAGCAAGGAAGGAATTAAATGAAGAATCAAAAGAAAATAAAAATAATAAAAATAACATTAACAGCCGTAATATTAATAGCACTTGCAATATTTTTTTGGAGAATTGCTCCGTTTATGAAAGATTTGTCTACAACGGAAGGTCAGATTGCTTTTAGAAATAAAATAAACAGTATGGGATTTTTAGGACTGCTATTATTATTTAGCTTGCAAGTATTGCAAATATTGTTGGTAGTATTACCAGGAGAACCTTTTGAGGTGCTTGCAGGAATGTGTTATGGTACATGGGGTGGCTGGCTATTTATAACTTTATCTGTACTTATTACTACAATAATAATATTTTTTTCTGTAAGAAAATTAGGAAAAAAATATTTATACAATTTTTTTAAAAAAGAAAAAGTAGAAAAAATAATGAATAGTAAATTATTAAAAAATGAAGCTAATTTAGAAATGGTTTTATGTTTAATATTTTTGCTCCCAGGAACTCCAAAAGATTTATTTGTGTATATAGGTGGACTATTACCAGTAAAACCATTAAGGTTTATATTAATAGCAACACTTGTAAGATTTCCATCAGTAATTACT
>CAKPJR010000030.1 GCA_934162925.1 uncultured Clostridia bacterium
GATAGATCTTTATTGTTAGATGCTATGGATCACCCAGAAAAATATCCTCAACTTACAATAAGAGTTTCTGGATATGCTGTAAACTTTATAAAACTAACAAGAGAACAACAATTAGATGTAATAAACAGAACAATACAAGATAGAATATAGTTTAATATTGTAAAGGCGAGGCCATAAACCTCGTCTTACATTTTAAGTGAATGAATTTAAACAAAAGGGGGCTGTCCCCATTCGTTCTTGAAGTAAGAAGTGTAATATGAGAGGTGGAATTATACGGTCAAGGCTTCGTAAGTCTTTCCCCTACTTTCACACTTTCAACCCCCCTCGTAAAAATCAACTTAAAGGAGCAATTATATGGAAAACTTTGATAAAACAAAATACGCTAGAATACATTCTATAGAATCTTTTGGCACTGTTGATGGTCCTGGTATAAGGTTTGTTATATTTATGCAGGGCTGTTGTTTAAAATGCAAATATTGCCATAACAGAGATACTTGGGATGTTACAGGTGGTACAATTACTTCTGTAGATGAATTATTAGATAAAATCGAAAGATATAAAGCATATATCCTTCCTTCTGGTGGTGGAGTTACAGTTACTGGTGGAGAGCCTTTATTACAAGTTAAATTTTTAATAACTCTTTTTAAAGAATTAAAAAAGCGTAATATACCAACAGCAATTGATACTTCTGGAATGTTTGATATAACAGATGATATTAAAGAACTACTTAAATTTACAGATTTAGTTTTATTAGATATTAAACATATTGATAGTAAAAAATGCGAAGATTTAGTAGGATTTCCAAATAAAAAAGAACTAGCCTTTGCTAAATATTTAAGTGACAATAATATTAATATATGGATAAGACAAGTTTTAATTCCTGGAATAACTGATGATGAGAAAGATTTATTAAAGCTAAAAGATTTTATATCTACTTTGAAAACAGTAAAAAACATTGAAATTAATCCATATCATGAGCTAGGTAAGTTTAAATGGGAAAAACTTGGTTTGAAGTATCCTTTAGAAGGTGTTAGACCTGCTGATAGTAATGATGTAACTAGAGCTAAAAAAATTTTAGGTATAGAATAAATAATAAATGGTGCACAATGTGCACCATTTATTATTTTATTTTTTACACTCCTCTATTGCTTTTTGTAGTTGTTCGTCGGTTTCTGTTTTTTCATTATCTTCTACTGTAATATTTGGCTCTATTCCCTTTTTATTTATTGTATCTCCATTTGGAGTTTTAAATTCTTCTATTGTTACTTTTAATGCTCCTCCTGATTTTACTGGAACAATTTCTTGCATTACTCCTTTTCCAAAGGTTTTAGTTCCTATAACTTTTGCTACTTCATTATCTTTTAACGCTCCAACAAATATTTCTGATGCACTAGCTGAATTTTCATTTGTAAGTATTACAATATTCAAATTAGAATTTACTTTAGCTTCTGTTTTTGCTTTTGTTATTTCTTCATTTGAACTTTTATCTCTTTCAATCATTATAGTCTTTCCTTTTGATATAAATAATTCTGATATATCAATTGCTTCTGTTACTATTCCTCCTCCGTTATCTCTCACATCTATTATTAGGGATTTTATATTTTTCTCTAGTAATTCATCTAATTTAGTTTCAAATTCTTCACTGCATCCATCATCAAAAGCTAAAATTTGTATATATCCAATATTTCCATCTAGTACTTTTGAATTAATATGATTAATCTCAACTTTTCTTCTTTCAATAGTTTTGTTAAAAGTCTTTTCATCTCTTAAAATTTCTAATTCTACAGTTGATCCTTCTTCTCCTTTTACCTTGTTCGCCACCGTACTTAAATCCATTCCAGTACATTCTTCGCCATTTACTTTTGTTATTATATCACCAGTTTTAAGCCCAGCTTCTTCTGCTGGTGATCCTTCTATAGGTAGTAAGACAATTATATTCTCATATTTATCTTGTGTCATATATATGCCTATTCCTACATAATTTCCATTTACATTTACCATTAATTCTTCATATTCTTCTTTAGTTAAATATTCTGTGTATTCATCTCCTAGACCGGCAACATATCCCTTTACTGCTGATTCAATAAGTTTTTCTTCATCTGTAATCTCACCTAAATAAGACTTATCTAAATATTCCCTTACAAGTTGTATTTTTTTATCAAGTTTTGTAGTCTCTGTAGTAACCAATGTCTTTGCAAGTCCATCTTCTGTTTTCACATAATAGTTGTACATTCCTACTGCTGTTATTAAAAATGTCACTAATGCAGTTACCACTACTAACATTACATACTTATAAGTATTATTCCTCTTTTCAAAATCCATTTACTCTTGCCTCCTAAAACATTATATTATATTCTTTTAAAAATATGAAATTTGGACGACTCTAAGGTCGTCCTTAATTAATATTTATAAATAGTTTCTTGGATCTCTTCTGCTATCTCCTCCACCATATGACCAATTGTAAGGCGATACTCTAACTTCAAAGTGTAAATGTGGCCCTGAAGAGTTTCCTGTATTTCCGCTAAGCATAATTAACTGTCCTTTTGCAACAACATCTCCTACTTTTACACGAATGTCTCCATTTCCATGTCCATAATAAGTTCTTATTCCATTTGCATGTTGAAGTATTACACAATTTCCCAATCCACCAGATCTCCATCCGGCACTTAACACAACTCCTTCTGCAGCTGCATATACTTCTGTACCAATTGGTACCCCATAATCTAATGCTCCATGGTATCTTCCGCTACTATAATACATTGTTGCAGTAATCACACCTGATTTAACAGGTCTTTGAAGAGTTCCAGTTCCTCCAAGGTCTGCAATTTTATCACTATATTGACTTTCTATTGCTTTTAATTCTTTTGTTATTGATTCATTTTCTGCTTGCAATTTTTCTAATTCACCATTTAACTCTTTTTCGTCTTCTGACAATTCAGAAACATATTGTTCTTTAACCGCTTGTGAATTTTTTAAACTTTTTGCAGTTGCTTCTTTGTTGCTTTTTATTGTTGCAACTTGTTCTTTGTTTGTTTCTAAACTCTTTTTTGCTTCCTCTATCTCAAGTCTATTTTGTTCTATTTTTTCTAGCAATCTATTATCCATTTCTGCTACATCAGAAACCATTTGCCAATTAGAAATCATATCCCATAGAGAACCTCCTCCTAGTAGTACATCTAAATATGTAGTTTCTCCAGCTTCATATTGTGCAACTATTCTAGCCTGTAAAGCTTCTTCTTGTTCTTGATATTTTTTTTCTGCTTCTTCTAATTTTACTTGTGTTTCAGAAATAGATTTTTCTAAACTTCCTAATTGTTCATCTAATTTATCTATTTCTGTTTCATATCCACTAATTTCTGCGGTTAATGATTGTATTTGTTTCATTGTTTCAGACATCTCATCTTTAACTTCACTTATTTTTCCTTCTGTTTGTTCAATTTGATCTTCTATTTTGCTTTGTTTATTTTGTAATTCAGTTTTCGTAGCTGCTAAAGTTGATACTATATTTGTTGATAAAATTATTGTCACTAATAATATTACAAATACAATTTTTCTTTTCATTATTCTTCTCCTCCGTTTTCTTGTCCCGCAGTTTTATTCGTTTGATTTGTTATATATGGTAACGAATCTACTGCTGTTCCGTTTATTCTAACTTCAAAATGTAAATGTGGACCAGTAGACCATCCTGTTGATCCTGCTTTCATTATGATATCGCCTTTTTTTACCTCTTGTCCAGTTTGAGCAATGATTTCTGATCCATGTCCGTATAATGTTGAAACTCCACCTCCATGGTCTATCATAACCATGTTGCCATATCCAGTAGTGTACATTGATTTTATAACTATTCCATCATTGGCTGCTATTATATATGCTCCAGTAGGCATTGCTATATCTGTACCTGTATGAACTCTAGCAGTTTTTAAAATTGGGTGTATTCTCATTCCATATCTTGATGTTATTGTGGTGTATCCTGGTGCAGGCCAAGCAAACTCTCCGCCTATATAATCTGATCCTATATTTCCAGTTGTAAGTGCTACTATTTGTGATTCTAAATTATTTAGTTCTGTTTGGTATTCATCAATTTTACTTTGTGTTTCTTTTTCCTGTTCACTCAGTCTAGATATATAGCTATTTCTTATTACTTTAGAATTTTCTAAAGCAATTGCTGTTTTTTCTTTATTTTTCTTTAGTACATTTAAATTTTTTTTCTTTTCTTCTAATAAAGATTTTGCACTTTCTATCTGCTTTTTTTGCTCTTCAATATTTTCTAACAAATTATTATCGTATTTTGCAATTTCGCCTATTAAATAATAATTAGATATAAAATCTGAAAAACTATTAGAATTCAATAATACATCTAAATAAACTACATTTCCAGCTTCGTATATAGCTACCATTCTAGCCTGAAAGGCTTCTTTTTGCAAATTATAATTTGTTTCTACAATATTTAATTTATCTGATGTTTTTTGAATTTCAGTTTCAATGGTATTTAGCTCTGTCTCTAATGATGATATCTCAGATTCATAATTATATATTTTTTCACTTATATTATTTAGCTGTTCTAAATTTTCTGTAAGTTCTATTTTTATTTCTTGGATTTGTTCATTTGATTCATTAATTTGATTTTGCAAATCACTTTTTTTATTTTGCAAATCTTCCAAATTTTCTGCTACAACTATACCACAAAGTCCTAATAAGGACAATACAATAATAAAAATTATTAGTATCTTTTCCTTGTTCATTTAAAGTCACCCCTTATACATCAAGGTACTTTCTCATAGATATTGAACTACCAATAATACCTATTCCAACTCCTAAAATCATATATACTATAACAATTTGTCCAAACATATCTCCAAAACTTAATAGATTTAGTGATAGTTTTTGCCATGTTTCCGAATTAGCAAGATGAGTTGCTATATAGTTATATCCACCACCTACTATTAAGATAGATAATACTCCTGATATAATTCCTATTATTATACCTTCTATCATAAATGGTGTTCTTATAAATCCATTAGTCGCTCCTACGTATTTCATTATTGATATTTCTTTTCTTCTTGCATGAACTGTAAGTTTAATAGTATTAGATATTATAAATAATGAAATTAATATTAATATAGCAAACATAACAAATGTAACTATTTGTATTGTATTTCCAACTTTAGATAAAGTTTGTATTGTATCTCTTTTATTTTGAATTTCTCTTACTGTATCAAGATTGTTTATAGCGTTATAAACTTGGTCATTCATTGACAAATCTGTTAAAGTAATAATATATGATACAGAAAATGCATCTGCTGTAAATCCTCTTAAAGCATTTTCGTTTTTCCCAAATTTTTCTTTCATGGAATTATATGCTTCTTCTTTACTGACAAAAGTAACGCTATTTACCCCTTCTATTTTACTTAAATCTTCATTTAAATTTCTTATTTCTTCTTCCGATGCATCATAATCCATAAAAACTTGCATACCCTGTTCTTGCTCTAAGTTCTTCACCCAGCTATTTATATTTTCACCTATTGTAAAAAACAATCCAAATATAAGCATTGTTGCACACATTACTCCTAAACAAGAAAATGTAGATTTCTTATTTTTAAATACATTTCTAAAGCCCTCTGTTAGAAAATAACTAATTACATTATACTTCACTTGTTATACCCACCTTTTCTATCATCTCTTACTATTGTTCCTTTTTCTATTTCTATAACTCTTTTCTTCATTTTATCTACTATATCTTTTGCATGTGTAGCAATAACAACTGTTGTCCCTCTTAAATTTATTTCATTTAATAAATTCATAATATCCCAAGCTGTTTCCGGATCTAAATTTCCCGTTGGCTCATCTGCTATTATCATTGAAGGGTTGTTTACCAAAGCCCTTGCAAGTGCTACTCTCTGTTGTTCTCCTCCAGAAAGTTCATCAGGATATACCTTTGCTTTCCCACTTAGTCCTACTAATGAAAGTACCATCGGCACTTGTCTTCTTATATGTTTTGGAGTTGCTTTTACTATATTCATCGCAAATGCTACATTTTCATAAACAGTTTTATCTGATAGTAATCTGAAATCCTGAAATACCACTCCCATACTCCTTCTTAAATATGGAACCCTTTTAGGTTTTAAAAATGTAGTATCTCTTCCATTAATAATTATATTTCCTGAAGTTGGCTCTTCTTCTTTTAATATAAGTTTTATAAGTGTTGATTTTCCGAGAACCTGAGCTTCCTACTAAAAACACAAATTCTCCTTTTTCTATCTTAAAATTAGCATTATTTACAGCTTCTGTTCCTGTGCTATATGTTTTGCACACGTTTTTAAATTCTATCATTTTTTGACCTCTTCCACTTAAATATACAATACCATTATAATAATAATACCTTAAAAAAGCAATAAAAAATGACATATTTCAAGAAATTGTCATTTTATTGTAATATAATTTTATTTAAGAACAAAACAGTTTAAGTCTCCCTTTGTTTTAAACGATTTGAGTTTCTTAATGAAATGAAAATTTTTCTAATATATAAAAAATTGGTGATAATCCTCTCATAATCCACATTTCTGTAGAGCACAAGAAAAACTACCACCTTACAAGGCCAAAGCCTTCTGGCTAGTGCTCGAAAATGAGCCTAACGTACGTGAAAATATAAAATTTACTTTATACTTCACATTGGATAAACAAATCGCCTAAGCGATTAACAATTATATTTTAGCATTTATTCATTATTATGTCAATCATTTTTACAAATTTTTACTATTTCTTTCGAAGTTAACTCGAAATATTCTAACAATTCTTTCGCTGGTCCTGATTTTCCAAATCTATCTTTAATTCCCATTTTTATAAGTTTTGCTGGATATTTTTCTGTTAGCACATCTGAAATTGCTGTTCCAAGCCCATTTACAACGCTATGGTCCTCAATTGATATTAATTTTTTAGTTTCTTTTGCACATTTTATAATTAACTCTTCATCTATTGGTTTTATTGTATGGATATCTACAACTCTAATATTTATTCCTTCTTTTTCTAATTCTTCTTTTGCCTTTATTGCTTCAGAAACTACAACCCCTGTTGCAAATACTGTCGCATCATTGCCATCTCCTATTTGTACACCTTTTCCTATTTCAAATTTTTGTGTTTCATCATATATTATAGGTGTAGCTAGCCTGCATAACCTTAAATATACTGGCCCTTTATATTTTGAAATTTCTTCTACCGCCCATTTAGTCTGTATATCGTCAGATGTGCACATAACTGTCATGTTTGGAATTCCCCTCATCATTCCTAGGTCTTCTATCATTTGATGCGTTGCTCCATCTTCTCCTACTGTGACTCCAGCATGGCTTGCACATATTTTTACATTTAGCTTAGGATATGCTATGCTATTTCTTATTTGATCATATGCTCTCCCACAAGCAAACATAGCAAAAGAGCTAGCAAATGGTATCTTTCCAAAAGTTGAGAGTCCTGCTGCAGTAGACATCATATCTTGTTCTGAAATTCCCATATCAAAAAATCTTTCCGGATTGTTTTTCGCAAATATTGAAGTTTTTGTTGCTCCTGCAAGATCCGCATCTAAGACTACAATGTCTTTATTTTTTTCTCCTATCTCTAATAATTTTTCTCCATAGCTCTGTCTTGTAGCTTTAGCATTTTCTAAATTCATTTTTTTCCTCCATTTTTTGAATTTTTATATTTTTTCTATATACCAATCTTTTATTGTTTCTTCTGGTATTTCTAAATTTCCTTTGCCTATTCCCACTTCAACACCTGGTCTTTTGGTTCCGTGGTAGTCTGTGCCTCCGCTAGAATATAATTTATTATTTTTACAATACTCTAATAACTCTTCTGTTTGTTCCTCTGTAAAATTACTATAATAACATTCTATACCATCAAGTCCACTATCTTTTACAAGATTTTTTATGTATTGTATTTTATCTTTTACCCATTTGTATTCATGTACATGTGCAAGGAAAGCCACTCCTCCTGCTAAATGTACTTGTCTTACTGTTTCTGCTGGTGAAGGGTAATCATCTTTTTTATCAAGGAAAAACATATTATTTCTATTATAAACATAGTCCTTTTTAAAATTACTAAAGCTTGCCCATAAGTCCTCTGGAACTTTCTTTTCATTTTCTGAATGTTTTTTTAATTCATTATAGAAAACTACGCTTCCCCAATCACTATCTGGATTCCATTCTATATTCTCAATTGGATCTAGCACTAATCCATATCCTTTAGCTTGTTTATAAAAATGTTTTAAATTTTTTGTTTCTAACATTCTATGTGTTTTGCTTTTATAATTTTTTTCTAAGTAATTATTAAATTTATCTATATCAATATTATAAGCTAGTATATCTATTACTCTGTCTTTATAATAATTCTTCAACTCTGCTCCTGGTATAATCTTCCCTGAAAAATATTTTTTTACATCTATATCTTTTAATTGATAATGTCCATTCACACTTTCATGGTCTGTTATTGATATGTGCGATAATTTATGTTTTTCTGCTTTTTTTAATACTTCTATTACACTATCTGAGCCATCAGAATTATTTGTATGAATATGTAAATCTATCATATATTGCAGCTCCTTTAACAACATCTATTATTATTTATTATTCAATTCTTTCATTGCTAGATTATATTCTTCTTCTTTTGGTGCTTTACCATGCCATTCAGGCATATTTTCCATAAAAGAAACACCTTTTCCTTTTATAGTTTTAGCAATAATTACCGTAGGTTTTCCCTTTATAGTTTTAGCCTTTTCAAATGCTTGAATTATCTTTTCAATGTTGTGTCCATCTATATTTATTACTTCAAATCCAAAGCTTTCAAATTTTTCATCAAGTGGATATATGCTCATAACTTCATTTACTTTTCCATCTATTTGTAAATTATTATTATCCACTATTAGACATAGATTATCTAATTTATAATGGCTTGCTGTCATAGCCGCTTCCCAAATCTGCCCTTCTTGCATTTCGCCATCTCCACATATGCAATAAACTCTAACGCCTTCATGATTTAACTTAGATGCAAGTGCCATTCCATTTGCTGCAGATAATCCTTGTCCGAAGTGAACCTGTTGACATATCAATTCCTGGTATCTTGTTCATATCTGGATGTCCTTGTAACATTCCATCAATTTTTCTTAGTTTTTTTAATTCATCTTTTTCAAAATATCCTTTTTCTGCAAGCACTGCATATAATGCTGGTGCGACGTGTCCTTTTGATAATACTAATCTATCCCTTGATTGAGATTTTGAATTGTTTTCATCTACATTCATTTGATTAAAGTACAATACTGTTAATATATCCGCAACAGATAAAGACCCTCCTGGATGCCCTGATTTAGCATTATATACTTCTTCTATTATTCCTATTCTTACTTTATTGGCAATGTTCTTTAGTTCTTCAATATCGGTAATTTTCACCTAATTCACTCCTTACTTATAAATTATTGTTGTAAGTTTTTACGAGTAATATTTTATATTATTATAATTTTAATTTCTACATTTTTTATAAAATTATTCTTATTATTTGAGAGGTGAGAGGTTGGAGATTAAAGTGACACTATGAAGACTTCATCTAAAATCTCACATCACATGTCACACCTCAAGAACAAAGCGACTTTAGTCGCCCTTTGTTCTCGCCGATTTGAGTTTCCGAATGTAATGAGGAAATCTCAAAGGCAATAGCGATTATAGCATTTTATATACTAGGAAATGAGAAATTTCCTAGTATATAAAAAAGAACAGATATAAAATCTGCTCTTAAAACATTAGTTTTGTGTATATGGTAATACAGCAATATGTCTTGCTCTTTTTACAGCTTGAGTAATATCTCTTTGATGTTTAGCGCAAGCTCCTGTTGCTCTTCTAGGTAATATTTTACCTTTTTCATTTACAAATTTCTTTAATTGATCAGCATTTTTGTAATCTAAAACAAAGTCTTTATTAGCACACATTACGCATACTTTTTTTCTTACTTTTCTGAACTTTGGATTAAAATCATCATCGCCATTATTTTTTCTTCTATTATTTTTTCCATTTTGTTTTCTATCTGCCATCTATATTTCCCCCTTTCCAAAATTTGCCTTGCAAATTTTGTATTCTTCATTATTCATTCTTAATATTTCATTGTTTAGTGACACACTAATGTGTCCATTTATTTTCATTCTAGAATGGTAATTCATCATCAGAAGAAACAGCAAATTCTGAATTTTCTGATGTAGAAGTTCCAAATGTATTCTCAAATCCTGATGCATTTCCATCTCTTTTGCTATCTGCAAAATATGCTTCTTCAGCAACAACTTCTGTAACATAATGTTTTTGTCCTTGGTCATCATCCCAAGTTCTTGTTTGGATTCTTCCTATTACCCCAACTTGTTGACCTTTTTTAAAATACTTGCTACAGAATTCTCCTGTTTTGCTCCAAGCAACAATGTTTATAAAATCTGCTTGTCTTTCTTCTCCTTGTCTTGCAAATCTTCTATTTACTGCTAATGAGAAAGATGCCACTAATGTGTTATTTGTTTGTGTATATCTAACCTCTGGATCTCTTGTTAGTCGCCCCATTAAAATTACTTTATTCATAATTTTATTCCTCCTCTTTAACAACTATAAATTTTATTACTTCATCAGTAATTCTATATACTCTTTCTAATTCAGCAATTAATTCTGGTTTAGCTTCAAATTTAAATACTACGTAATATCCTTCTTTGTTTTTTCTTATTTCATAAGCTAATCTTTTTTTACCTAATTCTTCTACTGAATCAACTTTTCCATCAGTATTAATTAAATTTGAGAATTTTTCTATTAATGCCTTAATAGCTTCTTCCTCTAAATTTGGATTAATAATGATAACACTTTCGTATTTGTTCATTATCCTTTCACCTCCTCTTGGATTATAACCCACACGTTTCGTATGAGTAAGGAAAAAATAGCAATGCTATTTTCCAAACATTGCTATTTTATCACATTTACAATTTATTTGCAAGCATTTTTTACTTATAGTGATACATTGTTCCTGATTTTTGAACTCCCTTCAAGTAGTATACTTTTAGATTATCGTTTACTAAATATATATCTTCTTCGTCTCCATTATATTTTATTCCATAATTTAATGTAATATTTTTTAACTTAGATAAATCAATTTCATAATATTGGACTCCATCTATTTGTTTTACTATTTCTGTTTTTGGGATTTCTTTATATCTATTAT